>JACAEL010000013.1 GCA_013388835.1 Candidatus Thorarchaeota archaeon
ACCCATCCGTATGGCAAGTGATGGACCGGGGAATGGCTGCCTTCGTATCAGCTTGTCAGGTATGCCTAGAGCGGTGCCGAGCCGTCTCACTTCATCCTTGTATAGGTCCTTGAGTGGTTCTACAACTCTGAGCTTCATCCACTTGGGCAGTCTCACGTTGTGATGGCTCTTGATGACCGCCGTCGACTTTCCCGTAGCAGCACTCTCCACTCTGTCTGGATAGATGGTGCCCTGACCCAAGAAGTCGAACTGCCCGAACTTGGACTTCAGTTCACTGGCAGTGCGTTCAAAGACACGAATGAACGTCTCTCCGATGACGCGTCTCTTTTCTTCAGGGTCTTCTATTCCTTCAAGTGCGTGCAGGAACTCCTCTCCTGCATCGACAACGTAGAAGTGTGAGAAGTTCAGACCGCGATAGACTGATTCAACCTCTTCTCTCTCTCCCTCTCTCAGGAGTCCGTTGTCAACGAACACGCAGGCTAGCTGGTCACCTATGGCCCTCTGAAGGAGTGTGGCGGCCACGGTGGAGTCCACACCACCACTGGTCGCCATGATGACACGGCCATCTCCCACCTGCTTCCTGATCTCAACCAGGATGTCATCAATCATGCTCTCAGGATTGTACTCACCCAAGTAGCCGCAGATGTCCCGCAGGAATGCCCGCAGTACTTCGCGGCCGCGAGGCGTGTGTGTCACCTCGGGGTGGAATTGCACCCCATAGACCATTCCATCAACACTCGAATACGCTGACACATGGTCTTCGCCAGACACCGCGAGGGCCTTCAACGTGGGTGGAAGACTACGCACTTCGTCTCCATGACTCATCCACACCGTCTGCACTTGGTCAAGCCCTTTGAGTATCGAGCTACGATCGAGAATCCTAATCGTTGTGCTACCGTACTCCCTGTTCTCGCCCGACGTGAGTGCTGCACCATGGGCGACTGCCAACAACTGGTGACCGAAGCATATTCCGAGAACAGGCCTTCCTGTCTTCTTCAGTAGAGCGAGATTGTCCTGGAATACTTCCCCCAAGTCTTCCTTTGATACTGTCCGGGGGCCACCAGAGAGTATGACCCCCTTTACCCCATCCATGTCAGTAGCTGCGAGACTGGCGTTTTGGGGGACTATCTCTGAGTACACGCCAAGTTCTCTGCACCTGCGCGCAATCAGATGCGTGTACTGACCCCCATAGTCAACCACAATCACTCTCTCTCTGCTCACTGCACATCACCTAGAGACTTGCTGCGATGTCTGAACGGTAACGGACCCTGCCTGTTATTGCCTTCACGCCAGAGTATGCCCTCCTACGCGCCTCTGGGACATCGTCTCCCAAACCGAGCACGGCGAAGGCCCTGCTGGCGGTGGTTTAGATCCGACCATCTCTCTCATACACGGACGCCATGTAGATCTCAGCATCGTCCGTTCTCGTCACTTCAACAGGCTGGTCCTTCACTGTGTTCTCGCCAGGGTATCCCTCCGGGACGACGTAGACACACACAGTCGCTCTCTTCTCGAAGGTTGGCTGGCGGACAGAGTTGTCTATCACTCCCTGACACACCGAGTCCATAGCATCACCAATGAGAGACAGTACGTTGACTGCCTCGGGGTCTCCAAAGCGTGCATTGTACTCCACGACTCTGACCCCATCAACCGTCCTCATGAACTGACCATAGAGGACGCCCTTGTACGACTGACCGGTCTGGGCCTTGATCTCTCTCACGGTGCTCATCATGATACTCGCCGCGCTCTTCAAGTCGGTGTCCGTCACGTATGGCAAGAGGTGGTCTGGTGTGGAGTAGGACCCCATTGAACCCGTATTGGGACCACGGTCGCCACCATATGCTCTCTTGTAGTCCCGCACGAGGGGCATCGTGTGAACACGCGCGCCATCTACGAATGCTTGGACCGTGAACTCTGCACCGACAAGTCTCTCTTCGAGCAGGACGCGACCTTCTCTCTTCAACAGCTCGAGACAGTAGGAGTGGACGTCTCGTTCTGACTCGAAGTGCTCGCCGTAGATTCGGACTCCTTTTCCCCCGGTCAGACCATCGGGCTTGACCACCAGTCGATTGAGGCCGATGTCTCTCGTCGCGCTGCGGAACTCGTCCTCATTTGTGACCACCCTGAACACGGGATTCGCTTGCGGAGCCGCCTTGGCCAGAAGGGTTCTGGCCCAGACCTTGCTGGTCTCTATCTGTGCCGGTGTCTTGCAGGGCCCGACACACGGTATTCCTCTCTTCTCCAGCTGGTCACAGAACCCTGCTGCCAGTGACACCTCCGGACCAATCACGGCATAGTCAACACCAGCGAGGTCCGGCAACCGGCTCGGGTCGTTGAGTGGACCGACGATGACCTTGGCCGCAAGAGCAGCGATTCCCGGGTTCAGTCTGTCCATGTATGTCCAGAGTGTCACGTCGGACCGTTTCAGTGCTGCGGCTATTGCATGTTCTCTAGCTCCACTGCCCACAAGCAGGACTCTTGTCATGAGATTACAACCCCGTGAGGCTCGATGTACACACTCGCCTTCTGTGCCTCTTCCACCTTCCCAATCTCCATGGTCGGGTCAAGCTTGCTCAGGATGTCAATCGCCCTGTCCCTCTCCTTCTTGGGTACCACTACAACCAAGCCTACGCCCATGTTGAATGTGCTGTACATGTCTGCCCAGCTGACCCGGCCTTCAAGCAGTATAGTCTCGAATATCGGTGGCGTCTCGGGAAGCGCTGTGATGTGGAATCTGGCTTTCTTGAGTCGCAGTATCTTCCTGAATCCGGTGCCGGTGATGTGAGCAATGCCGTGAACGTCCACTCCTGCTTCTTTGAGGGCTTTGAAGTGCTTGACGTAGATACGGGTTGGTTTGAGCATCTCGTGGCCCAGTGTGACGCCCCATGGCATCATCTCGTCCAGTCTCGTCTTGGGCAGGAGGACCTTGCGTGCAAGAGTGTACCCGTTCGAGTGAAGACCATTGGATGCCACCCCGAGCATGATGTCGCCCGGCTCGACCGCGCGTCCGTCTATGATCTCTGACGGCTTCACCACACCTACTGCCGTTCCGGCAAGGTCGAAGACATCCTCACCGACCCCCTTTATGATCTCAGGCATCACTGCGGTCTCTCCGCCTAGGATGGGGATTCCGCACTCCTGGCAGCCGGCCAGTAGACCCGTGCCTATCTGTTCGAGGATTCTCTGCGGCAGGGGTCTTGCAACCGCGAGGTAGTCGACGAAGCCCACGGGCGTGGCTCCAATGCATATCAGGTCGTTGACGTTCATTGCCACACAGTCCTGGCCGATGGTGTCGTACCTGTCCGCAGCCTGCGCCACCAGGACCTTGCTCCCTACACCATCAGTTGTCAGGGCTATACACAGGTCATCGCTGATCTTGACGGTGTTGGCATAGTGACCAAAGTCTTGAGTGACATTGCATCCCTTGAAAGACTCCCTCACGAACTTGGAGATCATCTCAAGACCTGCGGACACTATCTCTTCGTCCACTCCAGCCTGCGCATATGTGTGAGGAATCGCAGTCTTTTTCGCGGGTTCCTTGTGCTCAACCCCGATTATCCTCGCAGCAAGATACGCTGCGTTCTGGCCGTTATCGATTCCCACTGTCGCCACAGGGGTTCCTTTCGGCATCTGTACTATTGACAGAAGCGCATCGAGTCCTCCCAATGCCGAAGACACTGGGACTCCAATCACAGGCTTGTTGGTGTATGCGGCCACCACGCCCGGCAGAGCTGCCGCCAGGCCAGCAATGGCAATTATGACCCTTGCCTCTGCTGCCTCGACAATCGCTCTCACCTTCTCTGGTTCACGATGTGCCGACGCATATTCGACTGTGAATGTCACACCAAGCTCTCTGAGCACGTCTGTGGTCTTGGTCACCACACTCTCGTCACTCTTGCTGCCAGCTACTACAAGCACCTGTACCAACTGCACATTCACTCCATGTGTTTCCTCAGGCCGTCGCGGAATCTGTGCCTTGCTGAATCGAGAGGGACTTGGAAGTGTCCGAAGTCTGCAACAGCCTCCCGGACGGTCAGTCCCAGTGCGCAGACTTCGACACTGTTCTCTCTCATGATTCTGACGAACTCCGGCTGGTGTCGTATTGGCACCTCCGCCAGATACCTTGCCGATGACTCCGAGAGAAGCACCTGCCCGATGCTCTTGCACGAACCGGGGACTCTATCAAGCGAGACCCTGAAACCGAATTCACTGTTCATCAGCATCTTCATGAGTGCGACCGCAAGTCCTCCTCTTCCAACATTGTTGGAGGACCTTATCAATCCCATCCTGTGTGCCGCCAGCATGGCTCTCATTGCACGTGCCTCTGCGACAGGCCTGTACTTGGGAGGCACACCGCTGACCCGTCCCATTGCCAGTCTCTGGTACTCTGTTCCGTTCAGCTCGGGGTCGGTCTCTCCGACCAGAAGGATGCTGGCCCCCGGTTCACAGAGATCTCGTCTGACAGGCGGTCGTTCGCCATGCAGCACTCCTGCAATCAGAATCTGAGGTGTAGGGTTGATTCTCCGGGTTGTCCCCGCCACCTGTGACTCGTTGTAGAACGAGACATTGCCGCCCACCACAGGAATCTTGAGGTCATGAGAGAAGCGACCCAGACCCCTCACAGCCTCAACGAACTGCCAGTACGACTCGGGCACCTCCGGATTCCCGAAGTTGAGACAGTCCGCAATGAAGACGGGTTCTGCCCCCACTGCAACTATGTTCCTGAGGGACTCCGCAGCTGAGTTGGCTGCACCAGTGTTCGGGTCCAGAAGGCACCAGAAGGAGTTGCAGTCGCTCTTGACGGCCACTCTCTTCGTGGGCGTTATCTCAATCACCCCCGCATTGTCACCCGGTTCAATCACAGTGTTGGATTGCACATGTTGATCATACTGACCGTACACCCATGAGCGGTCACATATGTTGATCGACCCGAGGAGCGAGAGTATGACATCCGCCATGTCCGCGGGCTCGGTGAACCAGTCGATGGACTGCGTCTGAGGGGGAAGGGGAGCCTCGGTCCGTGTGGGGAGTGGAAAGCCCTCGACAAGAAGTGACACCGGCAATCTGGCCCTGACCTCGCCTCTCTCGAGTACTGTGTAGTAGTGGTCATCAGTGACCCGACCGACCACGGCATGAGGTGTGTCGTTCTCTTCCAGGACCTCAAGCACCCGTTCCAGTTTCTCCGGGGCCACAACCACCATCATTCGTTCCTGTGACTCCGAGATGACAATCTCCCTGGCCGTCATGCCTTGCTCCCGAAGCGGTACGCGGTCCACATCAATCACAACACCCGTGCCGCCCCGGTGGGCCAGTTCGCCCGCGCACGATGTGAGACCGCCGCCACCGAAGTCCTGCATGCCTTCGATGAGACTCTCCTCAATGAGCACCTCAAGTACATCTAGCACGACCTTCTTTGAGAGCGGGTCTCCTATCTGGATCGCACCCCTGTTCTCCTGTTCGGTGTCGCTGAATGTCTCCGATGCAAAGCTGACTCCTGCAATGCCGTCACGGCCTGTGGTAGAACCGAACATGACGAGAAGATGTCCGGGTGTCTTGGCAGCGCTCCGGACTATCTTGTCCGGCCTTATTGTGCCTATGCAGATGACGTTGACAAGGCAGTTGTTGTCGTATGACGGGTCAAACTCGATCTCTCCCCCAACAGTCGGTATCCCAACGCTGTTCCCGTAGTCGGAGATTCCCCTGACAACTCTCTCGAGCAGGTATGCGTTCTTTGGATTGGTGGGCATACCGAACCTCAGACAGTTCATCAACGCCACTGCTCTGCATCCCTGTGATACGACGTCACGGATTATGCCACCCACGCCAGTGGCCGCACCGTTGTAGGGGTCCACCTGGCTGGGATGATTGTGACTCTCCATGTGCACTCCGAGAAGGACTCCGTCCCCGATGTCGACCAGTCCCGCTCCTTCGCCAGGTCCGAGCACGACTCGTTCTCCTTGTGTGTTGAACAGATGGAACCATCTCTTGCTGCTCTTGTAGGAGCAGTGTTCCGACCACAGCACATCCAGCATCGCGGTCTCCACCTCGTTCGGTGTTCTTCCCAAGACCCGCGTGGCGTGTGCTAGCTCCTCCTCGGTTAGCATAGGCATGCCTCCACAAAGTTCTCGAGTATTCTCATTCCGTCAGTTGAGCCCAGCTGTTTGCGGGATGCTCTCTCAGGATGCGGCATCATGCCCATGACATTGCCCTGTGCGTTGATGACGCCCGCGATAGAGTGGACTGATCCATTGGGATTGGCCTCGTCCACCACCTCGCCATCTCTGTTACAGTATCTGAAGACAACTCTCTCTGACCGGGTCAGTCTCCGAAGCTCCTCGGCATCACAGTGGTAGTTACCTTCCCCATGAGCTATTGGCAGCCTGATGATAGCATCCTCCAAGCCTCTGGTGAACATCGAGCTCCGACTTGACACACGCAGATGCACCCAGCGACACACGAAGCGCGCTGACTCATTTGGTAACAGCACCCCGGGAAGAAGACCGGCCTCGGCAAGTATCTGAAAACCGTTGCATATGCCGAGCACAGGCCTGCCCTCCGCAGCGGCATCTCTGATGCCATCCATTACTTCGGCCGCAGCCGCGACCGCTCCCGCACGCAGATAGTCCCCGTACGAGAAACCTCCCGGTATGACAATGCCCGTGGCTTCCTTCAGAGCATGTGGCCCCTGATGACTTGTGACAAGATATGCCCTCACTCCGGGTATCGCAGAGAGTGCCTGCAGGATGTCCTTCTCATTGTTTGTGCCGGGAAACCTCAGGACAGCTATTGGCAACCTATCCCAACCTCACACGGCTCCTTTCCGCGATGGGGTTTGCCAGGAGCCTCATGTTCATCTCCCTCAGCTGTGCCAGAACCGTCGAGTTCAGTGGGCCTCTGAGGGTCATGTCAAAGACCTTCCCCATTCTCACTTCCGCTACAGAGGAGAATCCCAGCCGGAGCAGCGCCTTTCTCGCCACCTCTCCCGGTGGGTTCTTTATCCCCTCCTTGGGCATCACGACTATGGTGACTCTCTCCTCCCGCAAATTGACCTTTGACGGGTCCGCTTCCTTCAGCCGCTCCAGCATCGTCCGATATGCCTCGACAACATCACCTCTGTCTTCACGAAAGATGTCCTTGTCCAGGGAACCTGTGACATCCCAGACGCGCATGGTGTCACCAGACACCTCGTCTGCCACCAGTACTTGTCCATCCTCTGTCTTGCCGAACTCGAGCTTGAAGTCTACTAGCCTGAGTCCAACCTGGTCGAAGAGCTGCGAGACGTAGTAGTTCACACTCAGAGTGACCCGCCGCATGAACTCGATTTCCTCTTCTGTGGCAAGCCCAAGTCGGACCACTGCGCCCTCGGTGATGAGTGGATCGTGTAGTCTGTCATCCTTGAGAAAGAACTCCACAAGTGGCTGTGACAGCGGGCGTCCCTTCTCCAGCCCATACCTCCTGCAGAAGGAGCCAGCGGCAATGTTGCGACAGACCGCTTCCACAGGGAATATGGTCACTCTCTTGCAGAGGACTCGCCTCTCGTCAAGGCGCCGAATCAGATGCGTGTCAATCCCCTTTGATGCAATGTAGCCGAGAAGGAGCTCAGTGGTCGCGCATGCAACTGCTCCCTTTCCCTCAAGCACTTCCCGCTTCGCACCATCACCAGCAGTGATTGCGTCTGTGAACTCGATAATGATGTTGTCTCGTGAATCTGGGTCGCTGTAGACCTTCTTCACTTTCCCTTCGCGAATCAGACTCATCCGTTCCTCACCGGACTGGCCGCAGAGCGTTGGGTGTCCCGCTTGGATGACACCTTAAGAACTATGTGGAGGCGTCAGAGAGTCTTCCAGAGTGTACAGCAGCCTCAATGTCAGCCATGCATAGGTCAAGTGGTGTGTGGACATCGCGCTTCAGCTTCAGCGAGAGTCTTCTCATCTCTGGGCTTGTCGGACCGACACAGGGAGCACCAGGCACCCGCGGACTCAGGTCGAAGACGACAAACTCCGACTCTTCGTTCAGTGCACCTTGGAGCGAGAAGAGACCTATCATCTTCGGTGGGAAGTGCCTCTTGACAGCGGCGAGAAACTTCTCTGCAGCGTCGTAGACTAGGGGCTTCTTGCTCTCGCGCATCGTCACGCCTCTGTGTCCGACCTCCTCGTTCATCGGAGTGAGCTCTATCCTGAGCTGGTCGCGTGCGGGAAGATTGAGGAGCCCACTCAGGCTGGTCTGAATCCGGTCATCGAATCCCACGAAGTCGAGCTCTCCGAACTGGTCACTCATCGCGTACGCCTGGAAGTTCGCATTGAATCTGGGCGCCACAATGAACTCCTCAATCGTAGACTTTGCGAGATCCTCGGCAGTGACCACACCCTTCGCAACCATAGTCCTGCTCTGTGACTCATAGTCGTCTGGCGATGTGACATAGAAGAATGCCCTCTCCAAAGGTCGGTTCTTCTGTTGGACTTTCACGATTGCCAACCGGTCTATGGTGTCTGGCTTGAATGCCCTCGGGGTTCGAATCCCGGCTTCCCGCAAGAGCCAGTACTGATCCCTTGGCATGTTTCGCTCCTCGACTCTCAGGAGTGCGCGGTTTCCGTAGATTGGGACTTGGAACTTGGACTCAATCGTGTCATATCCCACATATACGGAGAAGGACCGGTTCGGTATCCAGAGGGTGTTCAGCTCGAGGAGCCTCTCCTGGACCTCTTCCGAGGCCATGTCTCTGAACTTGTCGACCATGATCACATGATCGAAGAGATGACGGTTGTAGTGCGTGTAGAGACGGTCCCTCCCCTTCTCACAGACCACCACTGTCTCAAAGCCGTTGGACTTGGCAGCGATACCTATCTCTTCTGCACTGTGCGAACCTATGGTCCCGATGGTTGGAAGCTTCATCCTCAATGCCTCGTGTCCGTCGTTCCATGTTCTGTTTCTAAGTCTTGCTGCAGAGTCGACGTGGATGTCAAGTCAGCGGTATTCGAGGGGGCGACGAGAGTCACCTCATCGGCATGACTTATTCTCGTCAAGCTCTTCCAGAAATGGAAACAGCAGAACCTTATAACCGGCCGAGTCCTTCGAATAGTCACCGCAAGGGGATGACGAGGTATGAAGTGCACGCTCCTAATGGTCTTCTTGGTTGTATCGTCACTGGTCATTGCCAATCCGATGTCACCGCAACAGACGACTTCGAACGCGCCGATACCTGCGGATGCGAGTCCAACGGTGCAGGTAGTCGACAAGGGAGAGAAAATCATGTTCAGCGCAAGGTTCGCGAGGGATCTGACTGCGCTTGAGGTTGAATCTTACCGTGCGCTGGGACTTGACTTTGGAGAGGCTCCACGCAGCATAGGCTCGGTCTACATAGTCGAGGCATCGGAAGTGGCGCTTTCGGGTCTCAGGAACGACGCTCTCTTTGAGAGCGCTCAACCCCTCACCAACCAGCACTATCAGATTCCACGTGATGTGTCCGCGCAAGAGACCTACGCTAGAGTTGCATGGAATCTCAGAGACTACAGTGGTAGCAACATCACCGGGAAGAACATCATGATTGCGGATCTAGACACTGGAGTGCAGTGGAGACATCCGGACCTGTTGTTTGCTGATGGAGGGGTGTACTACTGGTTGGATGTCAACACGAACACAGTCTTCGATAACGGCACAGATGGGATTGATGGGAACGGGAATGGCATAATCTCACCAAATGAGACCCTCTACTCAATTGACACAGACAAGAACAGTGCTTTCGACCTTCAGTACGACTGGCTATGGATGGACAATGGAACAGTGAGTGGAGCCATCGACGACCTCGATTCATTCTTCATCGTGAATGACACAAACTCGAACTCGGCTTTCAATCCAAGTGACACACTCGTCGGGCTGAAGACTCCCAAGACCAAATACATCGTGGAGAAGAGCGGGGGCAACATTCAGGTGTGGGACCGTGATGCCAACTTCACATCCTGCACTTCGTATGACGTTGATGGACACGGCACCGGGGTCGCTGGCATCCTCAACGGAGGGCACTTGGGTTACAGCAGACGCTTTGTGGGGGTGGCTCCAGATGCGGAGCTCATGGCCATCGACATCTTTGGCTCGAACGGTCTGACGGTGGAGGAAGGTCTCATCTGGGCGAGGGATCACGGAGCGGATGTCATACTGGTAGAAGTGGGTTCGTGGACATTCGAGTTCCTTGATGGTTCCAGTAATGCAGAGGTCATGATTGACACGCTCAGGAGTCAAGGAATCCCTGTAGTTGTCCCGGCTGGGAACTTGGGTGGAGCAAAGCGGCACACAAACTCGGCAATCACTGGCAACTTGACACTCAGCACTCAGTTCAAGCTACCAAGTGGCCTTGGGGCAAACAATGTCTATATTACGATTCTCAGCGACAAGCCTGTAGACAAGGGTTCTTTGATTGTCGTTGAGCCGACCTCATCAGGGGCACTTGCTCACTTGGTAAATCTGGGAGTCGGATATGGCAATTGGGCGACAACTCAAACCGCGAATTTCACAGCGTACGCCTTCATAGCGAACTCAACTCGAGCCGGCAACCACATGATTGCAGTCCAGCTCTTCGGAACCATCATGGACACCTTGACATGGTCCGTTGACATGGCACTGCCGACAAGTGGAAACCTGCACTTCTACATCTCCGATGACGCCAGTTCTTGGAGCGGCGGAGCTGAATGGGTCTCACCCACAAACACACACCTGATAACTTGGCCGTCCACTGCAGACTGTGCGATATCTGTCGGGTCCTACATGTCCCGAAATCTCTGGGCGCCCGGCTATGGGTGGATTGCCCCCTATTCAGCTGTAGGGCCCAGAGTGGACGGAAACCCGAAGATCTCTGTGGCGGCCCCGGGTGGCTGGGATGTGCTGTCCACATGGTCAAACGACTCAGCCTGGGCGAGCTGGATGACGGGAGTCGGCGGCCTCCCTCTTTACCCCATGTTCGGAGGGTATCAGCTCTTCTCCGGCACGTCGGCGGCAGGACCCCACGTTGCTGGTGCCGCAGCTCTGATTCTCCAAGTGCGTCCTGACTGTGGTAGCCACGTCAAGGACCTGGTTGAATTCTCGGCCTACCAGGACGGATTCACTGGTCCGTTGTTCAAATACCCTGCGCTGCCAAGCTCGAACGTCTGGGGTTATGGTAAACTGAATGTGTCCGCTGCAGTTGAGGAGGCGATGAGAATGCCAGTAGTCCATGACATCACGAGGTCACCGACGAGTCCACAGTATTCAGACACGGTGACGGTCACCGCGAATGTGACTGGCGTGGACTACGTACGCTTCGAGTGGACTCCCGACAGCTGGGCAACACACCATGTATCCAACATGACCCTCACAGCTGGGCTCTATGTTGCCACTATTCCTGCACACCAGTACAACATGCAGATTGACTACGTGGTTCGTCCGGTGAACACGTCTGTGGTTGTTGCGATGGCATTCTGGCAGGCATACACGGTCAATGACACGACACCGCCGACAATACTCTCGTTCTGGCACAATGCGACTGCCACAGTTGTAGAGCCGACATGGGTCACTGTGGCTGCTGCAGCGACAGAACCAGTCAATGCCTCTGGGGTCTGGGCGGCGGACATCGAGTACACAGTGAACAACTGGGCTGCAACCAACATCATTACCATGCAGTACAACGGAAGCCACTACCTGGGGACCCTGACTCCTTTGCCAGCTCCCCTTACTGTGAGATTTCGAGTCGCTGTCTATGACGCTGTGGGCAATCGCAATGTGACGGCTGAAGTTGCGTATGTCATCCAGCAGCCTGCAACTACCACAACTACCACAACTACCACAACTACCGCAACTACCACGCCAACCACCACGTCCACTACGACCACAACTCCAGGAGCGGCAACGTGGATTCTGGACTGGATAATGACGAACAAGATGGTATTGGCTGCTGTCGGGGCAGCGCTCGTGTTGATACTCGTGGTTGCGCGCAGAAGGAGGAGCTGATCCACCATCTGTTGACCAGGCACCGCTGCAACAGGGCATGGATGTGTCTTCTTCGTTTCTCCACCGCGTACAGGGGATAGGCTGACGCAGACAACGTCACCAACCTTCATTCGAACCATCACATCTGAACAGCTTCTACTCTAGGTGCTCAAGTAAGTCTTCCATACCTGTTTCTGCACGGTCTCTGTCTTCGTCTGTGAGAGGCAGACTAATATCGAAAGGCCCTGTTGCTTTCAGTCTGAAATCCACCCCCTCTTCAACTTCAGCCATCATGTCGAGTGCGCAGTCGCGCAAGAGCTGCTCAAGCTGACTCACCTGTTCGCTTGTTAGTATGCGCCGCTCAGATGCGGCATTGGCGGTCAGCATCACAGCATCAGGAAGGCAGTCAAGTCAAGAGATAGCACAAGACAGGCCTTGGCATGACTCTCTAGATTGTCTTTCTCTGAATCTACTGCCATGCGGTCTAGGTTCTTGAGACTCTCGCGGGATTGCGACAATGCCTCGTCCGTACTAAGGGTGATGTATTGAAGCCACATGACCACGATCTGACCAGTTCTCGTCCTGAGGTTCCGACCGATGTCACCTTCAAGGAGATCCTCATAGTGTTGGAGACTGTGACAACTATTGAACGTCAACAAGAGCGAATGGCACGATGGATGGTGTTGCAGCCAATTTCGTAGTTTCCCACTTCCTAGTAGAATCATCGTGGGGAATGTGCTGCTTGCCAGCGGCCATCACGCGATTCTCTTTGGCCGAAGAAATGGTCAGTTGACTCTACGGATTGACTGCGTGAGTCACGTGGTTGAAGGCTGAAAGGTCCTCCCTACTAGACTTGGCCTGTCATTGATGCATACCGCGTCAGCTGATTCGCAGTGGTCGCAGATGACTTCGAGTCACAGTGTGGCCTCATCCAGTTGACCTGCTTTCTGGAGCTCTCTGATCTCGATTGCAATGCGTCGTCCCATCCAGACGGGCTCGCCGAACTGAAGGTAGGAGTAGGGTGACGAAGGAATCCAGACATTGGTCCCGGCGACAATGCGGCCGCTGAACTCGAAGGTGTACACTCTCTGTTCCCTGTCGATTATGGTCTCCAGACAGAAGGGTCCGGGGAGTGCTTGGTCGGTGAGTCGCTTGAAGGCCTTGACGAAGTCGAGCCCCATCTGGTAGTAGTCTGCCAGCGTGGACTCTCTGAGTACGACGGGCAGGTTTCCAATGACCACGAAACTCGGCTCGTCATCAAAGCGAAGGTTAGCGTCCGCATCTGTCTCGTAGCGCACGTCCGCTCCGAAGACCTCAAGGCGCTTCCTTGCGAGGGAGTTGAAGTAGGTGACGAATACCTTCGTTCCGACAATGTACTTCTGAATACTGTACCGTTCGGACCGATTGACCTTGGCATCAAACTCCTGCCGGTCTCTTGCTATGAAGTAGCCCTTGCCGCCAGCCGCGCCGTACGACTTCACAATCACCGGTCCGTCAGCTTCGTCGATGGTCGAGAACTCGGGAGGTATAGTCAAGCCGGCCTCTCTCATCAGTCGTGACTTGAGTTGTCTGTCCTCTTCCCATCTGAGAAGTTCGCGGTTGCCAAACATGCGCATGTTGGACTTCAGGATTCTTGAGGCTCCCAGATACGCAACGAACGACCCATGCGGGATCATCACGACGTCTGACAGGTCGAGGTCAAGGATATCGTCGAAGGTGTTGACGATGACCAGTGAGTCGCCCAGTCCGAACGACTGGTAGAAGTCCTTCCTCTTGGGTGTACAGAACAGGAGTGTCTCGAATCCCTCGGCTCTGGCACCTGAGATTATGTTGAGTGCGCTGTGACTCGCTATGGTCCCTATCTTCATCCGACTATCCTCTCATAGTCTCGTCCTGTGCAAGACTCTCCACTCTGCGCGGCCACCTGTCTTATCCATCGGGCGTGTTCTGTAGGATACCTGCCGTCGAGGCAGGCGAGGCAGTTGTCCCTCATCCCGATTGCATTGACAAGACTATCCATGTCCTGGTAGATGACTGCATCCGCATCGATGAACTCCCGTATCTTCTCAAGGTCCTTTTCTGAGGCGATAAGCTCTCGCGACGTTGAGATGTCTATGCCATAGTAACAGGGGTGGTTCTGAGGCGGACACGTCACGGCAAAATAGACCTTGCGTGCACCACGCTTTCTCAAGTCTGCGACAATCATCTTGGCAGTGGTCCCTCTGACGATGCTGTCGTCCACAACAAGCAGGTCTCTCCCGCGTATCTTGTCCTCCAGGTAGAGGTACTTGTGACGCGCCATGGCATCCCGGTCTTTCTGGCTCCGTGCAATGAAAGTCCTCCCGAGATAGCGGTTCTTGAGAATGATCTCACGCATTGGGACTTTGAGTTCTTCTGCGAGAGCCTGTGCAGCAGGTCGGCTTGTGTCGGGTACCGGGACCACATAGTCCGGGTCAGGGAAACCCCTTCTCTTGAACAGCCTGGCAAGTGCGCGACCGAGTCTGAACCGGACATCGTAGACAAGTTGTGACTCCATTCTTGATGCGGGGTTTGCGAAGTAGACGTACTCAAAGAAGCAGTGTGAGTGAGTGGAGCTTTGGGAGATGGAATGAGACTCCATTGACCCATCGGGTCGGAATATTATCAGTTCGCCCGGATAGACATCCCGTTCCAAGGTCAACCCTGCCATGTCCAAGACTATGCTCTCCGATGCGATGACAGTGTGCGTTGCGTTTCGGCCAAAGACCAGGGGCTTGAAGCCTCTCGGGTCGCGGTAGGCGAACAGGTTGTCACCGTGAAGGCCTACGAGGCTGTACGCTCCGTCGAAGTCAGTGTCCAAGCGTCTGAAGGCTTCAGGTAGACTGTTTCCTGTCTCTTGCATCTTCAGCTGGAGCATGTCCGCTATGAATTCCGCATCGCAGTCATACCTCTTCCTCGAGTGCACCTGGACATTTGTGATGTTTCCATTGTGGGTGACGGCGATGTCTCCCTTGGGGAACGGTCCGACGAAAGTGTCGAGCTCGGCCTCGGACACGACCTGTCGGCCCGACGTTGGGTACCTTGTGCTCCCAAGAACAATGTCAGCCTGCCCCTCGGGAACATCAATCTCCGCAGGACTTCCCATTGCCTTTGCCGATGACATGACTCCGTGGGTCTGCCACAGAAGGCCCGATGCGTCTTGGCCCCTATGCGTCAGAAGAAGCAGTAGCTCTCTGGCTTCTCTGAGGTTGTATCCACCCATTATGCCTAGTACTCCGCACATATGCGCTCATTCCTCCACCAAGACCCTTCTGCCTTGAAGGCGCAGTCGATCTTGACAGAAGAGTCTGACACTTCTCACCAGTATCTTGTGTTCCTCGATCAGTATTCGTTCCGCGAGGGTCTCTTCGGTGTCGTCATTCATCACTGGTACGGATGTCTGAAGAATAATCGGCCCTGCGTCCATGTCGAGGTCAACGAAGTGAGTTGTGCAGCCTGTGATCTTGACGCCGTACTCCAAGGCCTGCTTCTGCGCATCAACGCCCTTGAATGCAGGAAGAAGCGAGGGATGGATGTTGATTATGCGGTTCTTGTATGCATCCACAAGTACCGATGTGAGTATGCGCATGTAGCCTGCAAGCACCACAAGGTCAACGTTGCACTCTCGCAGTAGCTCTACCACCCGCCTGTCGTGGTCCTCCCTCTCGGGATAGTCCAGCTTCGTGACGACTTCTGTTCTTATGCCTGCTTTGGTGGCCCTCTCAAGACCCAGCGCGTTGCTCTTGTTACTGATGACAATCACTATCTCCCCTCCCAGATTGTCCTCGGCCTGTGCGTCGATTAGTGCCTGCAGGTTGGTTCCGCGTCCCGAGATGAGGACACCGATGCGCTTCATGCTTGGCAACCGAATTACCACCGGTTATATGACTATCTACTATCTGTGTATGACTAGAGGAACTCTCTTGCGATGATTCCAAAGAAGGTCCCCGCAAGTGAAGCAAACACAATGAAGACAAAGTAGGCTGCTGAGACTCCTAGCCCTGTTAAGAAGAACTCCGCAATCCCCACATCTGGGACTGCAATACCGGGGGAGATCAGGAATAGCATGAAGATGATGACGAAGAAGACTCCTGTGAGAATGGCACAGACAAGTGCTCTGCCTGTCTGGGGGATGGTCATCCCGATAGGCACTGCAGCAACCATCGGGATTACAAAAAAGTAGAGTGCTTCCAACGGTAGCGTGTTTGTCGTGATTGCGGCGAAGAGCCCTGCATCGAAGAGCGCTACAAGGAACGGCATCATCAATGACAGGATTAGGTCCCGTGACTCCTCCCTCATTGGCACACCCAGCAACGTGACCACTGTCACTCCCGCCTTCTTTCTAACAGGTTCTTGGCGACTTGGCAACGGGGCATAGAAACCCTTCGGTTCCTCCGCCTGTGTGCGGTCCGCGGGTTCTGCCCGAACCCTCTCGTCCTCGTCCATTCTGCTCACCAGTCAAGTACGTCTGAGGATGTCGGACCTGGGGAAGTTGGATAAAGGCTTCGCATCGAGCAACCAGCGTCGTGATGGACCAAAACTGCTATTACAGCAACATGGCTCTATCATCAGAGCGTGATGTTTCCAATGGCACGTGGTATCTCAAAGCGACAGCCTCTGTTTGACACTGAGGCGGATGAGGCCGGAAGGACAACAAGAAGAAAAATCGAGCACATTGAGATATGCCTTCAGGAGGACGTCCAATGCCGGAGGTCCACAATGCTGGAAGAGGTGTCACTGATTCATCAGGCTCTTCCCGAGGTCGACAAGAATGAGATTGATCTGACAACCAACTTCCTCGGTCTCCGCGCCAATGCTCCGCTCATGATTGCAGCAATGACTGGTGGCCATCCTTAGACATTGGAGATCAACCGGCGTCTTGCTGAGGCGGCAGAGACCCTGCACCTGCCTATCGGTGTGGGCAGCCAGAGGGCCGCAGTGGAAGACCCGTCACTGGCTGACACATTCAAGGTGGTACGTGACACGGCACCCTCGGTCCCTGTCATAGCAAACATAGGTGCCACGCACATGTCTGCTGCGCGTGAGGCTGTGGAGATGATTGATGCTGACGTGCTTGCGGTTCATCTTAACCCTCTACAGGAGGCAATCCAGCCAGAGGGTGACTGCAACTCAAGAGGCTTCCTAGACAACATTGCCGAGATAATGGACATCGTCGATGTGCCAGTGATGGTCAAGGAGACTGGCGCGGGAATCTCTGCTGAGACTGCTCGGAGGCTTGAGGCTATAGAGGTTGATGCTGTCGATGTAGGAGGCGTGGGTGGTACGAGCTGGGCCGCAGTAGAGTACTACAGAGCTCTTCGCGAGGGCGATGACATCAAGGCGCAGCTTGGTCTTGAGTTCTGGGACTGGGGTATTCCGACAGCACTCAGCGTGATGATGGTTCGCAGCGCGTGTGATCTTCCCATTGTTGCCACTGGCGGAATCCGGACTGGGCTCGATGTGGCAAAGGCAGTCAGTCTTGGTGCCATGGCCGCGGGTGTCGCCTTCCCTGTGCTTCGTCCTGCCGTGACAGGCAAGGCAAAGGACGTCATACTGGAGCTCCAGCACATAATGGAGGGTCTGAGGGTGGCAATGTACCTCACTGGCTGCGAGACCGTCGCAGAATTGAGCGAACGTCCTCTCCTGCTCTCACCGGACCTCGTGCAAACGCTCGAGAACCTCGAGATTGACCCCGCTCAGTTCATGCGCGGGGCATCCGAGAGACTAGAGTAAGCCGATTCTCCTGAGATACTCGGTCCGTCGATAGATTCCATTGAGCATTTGGACTGCCTCCTCGATGGTATCACCGACTGGTATGCCGTTGATCTCGAAGCCCCTGATGATTATCTCATACTTTTCTAGGTCCGGCACGTACGCGACGACTGTCTTGTCATGTCTCTTGGCTACGTTTGCGACCCTTGCACCTATCTGGAGTGTGACCCCCGGGGCATATGGCAGGAGCAGAAGCAGGGCTGCATCAATCCTCGGGCACTGCAGCATCCTGTCCAACACTCTCTCGAAGTCGGTGTCACTCGCCGATCCCGTCAGGTCGACAGGATTCCTGAAGGACGCTATCGATTGGTACTCCGGAGTCATTGCAGCCCGCATGTATTCCTGCTCCTGTTCTGAGAAAGGTGGGAATTGTATTCCATACTGGACCGCCTCGTCGGAGGCTATCACGCCGTGTCCTCCGCTGACAGACATCGTTCCCACATTGACACTCTTCATGGGTCGGAAGGGGAAAGAGAATACCTTCGAGTACGCCATGACCTCGTCTTCATCATTGGCTTCAATCACGCCGCACTGCCTGAAGGCCGCAGATGTGATGGCTCTGTCACCAGCAAGAGAGGACGTGTGACTCTGTGCCGCTCTCACAGCGGCCTCCGACTGTCCGCCCTTGAGGACGATGACCGGTTTCTTCTGGGTCACCCTCTGACAAGCATCTACGAACTTACGCCCTTCTCCTGCTGCAAACCCCTCAAGGTATGCGACAATCACCTTCACATCTTTCTGCTGGCCAAAGTACGTGATGAAGTCCGTCACTGTTGTCTGTGCAGAGTTGCCTATCGAGATTGCAGCCGCAATCCCGAGGTCCCTGCTTGCAAACTCCTCGAGGCGTTCCACAAGCCAGCCTCCACTCTGAGAAATGATGGCTACTGATCCCGGTCGTGACCTTGCCACACGCTCAGAGGGCAAGAAGAAGGTGTCAAGCTGCCCTGGTACAAAGACTCCAATGCAGTTGGGTCCTACCATCGTGATGTCATACTTGGCGGCAATCTGAACGATGTCCTGCTGAAGCGACTGGCCTGACTCGCCAACCTCGCTGAACCCTCCTGAGACGACAATGACTGCCTTGATTCCCTTCTCCCCACACTCGGTGAGGACACTGGGCACAAAGCGAGCGGCAACAGAGATGACCGCTAGGTCAATGTCATTGGGTGCCTCAGAGATTGAACGATAGGCTGGGATGCCTTCGATGACACCCCCCTTCGGATTGATGGGGTATGTCTTCAGTCCGTTCTCAAAGGCAAGCTTCCTGAATATCACGTTGCCCGGAGAGAACGGGTTTGATGTGGACACACCAACAACCGCAGTGACCTTCGGGCTCAGCATGGTGTTCAAGTGTATCATGTCCATCCCACTCTGGCAGTGCGTGCGTGATGCATTCGTCCTTATATCCGTGCGCCCTATGTGGGTCCAAGTGGTCACTTGGCGTCACACTCTGCAGGTTCGATGTGTCCTTTCGGTTTCGCGGGTTTCCGGATACATCGTCGTGTAATGGCGTTGGAGAAGGCGTGGTTCATTAGGTTTATGTCCCTGCGCCATTGATGGCGTTGACGGATGTTAGGAGTGACTCGACATACCGTTGCCATTGTGTTGGCCGTCTTCCTTCTGATTCCGTGCGTACCCGTACAGTCACTACCGTCATTGTCGGACACGGGGTTCATAGCATCTCATACAGATGTCTATAACACTGAGTTGGCACGCGAAGCCTATGAAACCGTGTCCTCGTCTTACTTGGTGCAGACGATTAGAGAACTGTCTGACAGGGGTCCGCGACCCTACCTCTCTGATAACAACGAGGGAATTCGTGATTGGATAGTGTCCCGGCTAAGTGTCCTGAGCGGGGGGGCAATCACAACTGAGGTGGTTGGTGACCGTCAGAGTATCATCGGCACGTTGCACGGCACAATGGAAACGCCCGCTCCCGCTGTGATGATAGGCTGCCACTATGATTCCGTGTCAGTATCGCCTGGGGCCAACGACGATGGAAGTGGTGTTGCAGCAACCTTGGAGCTCGCACGGGTACTGTCGAAGCACCAGTGGCCTCTTGACATCCTGTTCTGTTTCTGGAACGCTGAAGAACTAGGACTACTCGGGAGTGGAGAGATGGCCCCCGTGTTCCTTGAGAAGGAGGTGGACATCCTCGTCCACTTCAACATCGATATGCTCCTTGTTGAGAATCGCAACCTTCCTCCGGATGAACGAGTCTGGGTGATGTACAACTCGGGCGGCGGCACTCTGTTTCAAGACGCGCAGTACTGGGCCGAGCTACTCAGAGCTCTGTCATTCAACTTCGGGCAGAACATCTTGAGCCCCGTGCAGCACAGCTCATTTCTGTACTGGGCATATTCAGACCACTACTCGTTCGCCCGGTTGGGTTACAAGCCTATCGTTTTCATTTCTGAATCAGGGCTGTACGAGGACACAGCCTATCACACTTCGGATGATACATGGGACAACAGACTGTACAACTACACACTCGAAGCGCGCTCCGTGTCGGCTGTGGCAGCAGCAATCGCATTCGTACTCAGCCGCGTTCCTGACCAACCTACGCGAGAGAGATACCATGTCACGTTAGGACCCGGCGGCAGCGTGAAGAAGATGATTGTCTCAACAATGCCGACAAGTCTCTTGTTGACCATTCGAGCAGTACCTGATGTCACCCTCTCGTTCTCTCTCGAGGGACCCGGCTTGACTTACCTGTTGGCCACCGAGTCCTACACTACGGGAGACACGACTTGCATGTGTCACATGCCTAGTGTCGGTGTCTATACGCTCACGGTCGAAGGCGAGGACGAAATCACAGGACCTGTGGATCTCGATATAGAGTTCGAGTACGAGAGCGACATTCAGGGGAACGGCATTCCCGATAGCCAAGAGTGGTGGGTCAGCGACTTTCTCATCGACAGCGACAACGACTCGCTCTCTGATGGTCGCGAGGAGATAGCTGGCTACAACAGGTATGATCCAGACACGGACCACGATATGCTGAACGACTACGACGAGCAGTTCGTCTGGAAGACTCGAGTGATGAACCCTGATAGTGACTTCGACTTGTTGCCTGACGGTTGGGAGGTCCGCTACGGACTTGACCCGTTGCATGCTGAGACCGTGGATGACCCTGACGGGGATGCATTGACCAATGTGGACGAGTTGAAGCACGGCACGCATCCGCTCGTAAGCGATACGGACTCTGACGGTATGCCGGATGGATTCGAGGTTGATAACGACCTTGATCCTCTGGCCGATGACTCATCATTTGACCCGGACAATGACTGGGCGACGAACTTGGAAGAGTACCTTCGCGGAACCCGTGCTCATCAGTTTGACCTTCAGTTTCCGAGCCCGTTTGCTGTGCTGCTCATCGTTGCTGGGGGCGCAGTACTTCCAGTGGCTGCTTTGGCTTTACATGTCCGCAGGAAACGACTACCCCTTCAGCCAACGCAGAACAGAGATGGCAGTGGCCCGTGACCATCCTCGCTAGCTCCTATGGCTTCATCTCTGCGAGTATGGCCTGAAGCCTTGGCTCAGCAAGCACTGCGTGCTGGAGCTTGCACAGCAGCTTGACAGTTTCGGCACAAATGACCTGCCTCGGGACATCTGTCACGCTCAACGCCTCCTGCAGGGTCTCTTGGCACTGCTGATAGATTCTCTTTATCAGCCGTTTCTCAAGTTCTGGCCCACCCCATCCGAAGCCGTCCAGGGCATTCTGGGCTTCCGCTATCTTGTCTGCAAGTATCACTTCCTTGCCGCTAAGCAGCTCCTCGAGCCCGTGGTAATACTTGGAGACCGCCCTCTCGACTCGGTCTATCTCTGAAGGCTCAAGCGTGGACTCTTGGTTCCGATACTTGAGTAGGTCTTGAAGGAGTCTTGCGCCAGGTGCTTCCGTGAGGAGCACTCTGACAATCTTCGCGACTATCTGTCCCGGCACCTCGACTGCATCACCAAAGTGGGCAGACTCCGAACGATAGCGATGGACTTCTTTTAGCACCTCGAGCCAGAAGACGGGAAGCAGAATATGTGCCTGATTCCTCTTCTGTTGAATGATGTGCTGTGTCTGGCTTATCAGACCAAACTCATCGTCTTCTATCTCAACCTTCTTGAAGGGCTCGGGGCGAGGTAGTTCCGGCGCCTTGACTAGCGGCACGAGGTCGCTCTGAGAGGAGGGGGCCTGCTCCGTGCCAGTCCCGGGCGTGGAAACGGCTTCCTGTGCGGCTACTGCCGGAGCAGCTGCACTCGCGGTGACCGCTCGAGTCACCTGACTGGCAGCCTTTGGACTGCCTTCGAGAATAGAGATGATCTCCTGCGCCGCCCCGCTGCGTTCCACCTCCTTGGCCCTCTGTGACACCCGAGGAAGAAGGCTCTCAAGCTGAGACAGGCGCTTTACGATGAGACTCAGTATGTTTGATGTGGACGGAGGGATTCCGTTCGCATTGATGGTCTCTTCGAGCCAGACTCTGGTCTTGGTCAGTGCCTGGATGAGGCTGTCGACCTTGTCGGGGTCAATCACTCCCTCTGCCTGAGTGCTGAGCACGAAGTGAATCAGCGTGGAGTTCAGAGTCTCCACTAGGAGCAGCTTGTCAATCAGATCTTCCTGCCTGAATGGTTGTGCCATTCCTAGACCCCCTCACTCCAGGACACCGCCTGACTCCATGTAGTATGAGAACAGCTCTCTGAAGTCGTTGATGGCGTTGACCAGTTCCTTTCGGGTCGTGCCTTTCGACCTCATGAACCATGACTGCTTCAGTGGCGATGGACCGCTATGCAAGTTGACCAGCTGTGTTGCCTCATTGATGAGCTGTACCAGCTCGGGTATCTTGGGTAGACCGAGAAGCACGAGTAGGTTGGCCGGTGAGTCCGGACGGTCGTACTGCACATAGCATGGTGTGATTGCTGCTCCAGGAGCGATGAACTTGTCAAGCGCCTCTTTCAGGTGCATCCCGTACTCCGCCTTGGATATGTGTTTGGGGCCACTAAAGACATAGTAGACGCTCTCGGCATTGGGCTCATCACCAACGTCGGCATAGGAGCACTCTCTGACCGCGTAGTCGATCATGGTCCTCAGCTGGCGCGGCATACTTCCCGCATCGGGTATTATTCCCACATCCTTGTAGAGTGCTGGCACCACTATCGGGTCGAGCTTGCGGGCGTAGTCTGCAAGGTCGGTTGTTGGAAACACGTCCTTATGAGGCTCGTACACACCTGGCGAGAGCATTGCTTCTATCACGTCGAGTGCGAGCGGGTTCACCAGCTCCACGAAAGCCTGTTCTGTTCTGTGTTCCAGTTCGCCCGCTTCGTCAATCGTGGATGGGACCATCTGCTCAATGGAGCCGATGTTTGCGATGTCGACGTTGAGCTCTCGCTGAAGGTAGTCAACCGTGTCCGCGCGCCTTGATTGAAGAATCCGCTTCAGCATGGTCCTGTTACTCAGAAGGATGGTCAGGTCCGCACCGCGCTCCTGTAGCTGGGCACGGAGAAGCTTGGACACTGCCCAGATTGAGTTGAGCGCCTCACTGGACTGTCCCTCGAAGGGCAGTATGCCAACGACATAGACGAAGATGCGGCGTCCTTCCTCCTCCTGAAACCTCTGCTTGAGCAGCTCGATGATAGCTGGGGTGCCTCCGCATCCGGTACCACCACCAAGGCTGGTGAAGACGCAGAACCCGGACACTCCCTCAAAGCCCAGATTGCTGAGCTGGTCGAAGATGATGTCCTTTGACTCCATCATTGCGTTGTAGCCGTCCATGAAGCGACCACCGACACCAATCTCACTTGTTCCGTAGAGCATTGTGTTCTCCTTTGGAATCTCATACTTCTGACGGACCTTAGTGAGGTCTGTCCTGTCGGTGTTCATCAGAAGATACCCTCTGACGCGCGACGGAAGCCGCTTGTCCGCACTTGCCTTCAGATAGCTACCAACTATGTTGGAGCCACACTCACCAATTCCTATCGCGAAGAGCTCTGCAGCCTTGGCTGTGTCGTCTCCTCCTTCTCGTGGCTGACCTCTGATCATTGTCCTGTGCTCCTTCACTTCTTCATTGATGCCGCAATCTCACGGACCGCCCATATCAGATATGAGCTTATGTCCTCTCTGCTGTATGTCTCCCTGATCTTCTTGGACACGTCCTCGAGGAACTTCTCCCTTATGTCTGCAGAGGCACTCGGACTGAAGCCTGCCATGTACACAGGAATCGTCTTGTGCCAGGTGTCCATCTTCTGTGCCTTGTCCAGCCACCCCTCTCTGAGCTGCTTCAACTCATTGTACAGCGACAGAGCCTCGTCCAAGAGCTTGACGCCTTTGAGCGAGGTCTCTACAGCTTGCATCCGATCCAGATCGTAGATGAGTCGGCTGAAGTCCTTCGGATGATGCTCGTAGACTCTCTCGATTGTCGTGTAGTACTGACTGCGCTCACGCAGCATCTTGGCGTAAACTTCTCCATCTTTCAATGCCATGTTCTTGATGACCGAGACCATCTCCTCTTGGATGTTGGCGAGGGTCAGGCACACGTCGAGGGCGTCATACACATGCTTGGACTGCTTTGCAAGCTGTGTCGGCACTGTCTCAATCAGCTGGTTGAGCCTTGACACGAAGTCTGACATTCCCTTGTTCTCAAAGATTGAGATTGCTCCTTTCAGCTGCACATATGCTTGGTCCGCTCGGGCCCGTATCTTCTTGTGAAGCGACTCGGACACAGTGATGTTCATCAGTTTGTCAAACATGTCTGCCGCGTCCTCGAGCTCCTGAGGCGGAGTTGTCTTCATGTCTGCAAGAGTCTCGACTTCTTTGTCAACATCGACGCCGACTTCTCTTGCACGGGTGAGAGACGTGTGCAGTCTTGTCACCTCACTCTCAAGACGCTCAATTATGGTGTGACTGATCTTACGCTCGTAGAGCTCTATCATCTTGCGTGCCAGCTGCGGCAGCGTGAAGACCGTTTCTGCAGCAACTCCAATGGAGTTCAATTCTGCGATGCCCTCTTGAACCTCAGAGGGAATCTCGACTCCTGCGCCCATGAGTTTGGCCGCCGCGAGTCGGATCTTGACGCCCAGACGGTACCTGAGGTTCTCTAGGGACTCTTTGGCCTTGAGGATGATCGAGTCCTTGATGGTCTTCATCTCAAGACGAATCTGGCCGAAGTCATCCATCTTCTTGATTCGGTCTGCCGCATCTTCAAGGTCAACGACTATGGGCATGAATATCTCCGCATATGCGGGCTTGATCGTCTGAAGGTCCTCGACAATAGCATCAATCTCCTGCAAGCACGCGCTTCGAAAGGTGGCGACCCCACTCTCGACAGCGCCCCTTAGGCTACCCAGTGACTGCAATAGGTAGACAAGACCCCCTTCCAAGTCCTCCACCTTCGGTGCCTTCTTGCTGAGCTGAGCGTAGTCAAGCACACGGTCTGCTGAGCTTGCGAGCTCTTGGAATCGGGTAATGTACTGCTTGATCACCTCGGTCACATGCTGCTTCGCCGTGTCCCGCATGGTCTTGGCCTTCAGATACAGCGCGACTAGGGTGTCAATGTCCGCCTTCGATAGTGTCTCCTTGGAGGTGGCAAGGAACTGTCTGGTCCCGACCACATCTCTGATACCCGTGTCATCAGGTGCGTCGGTGGCAATCTCAAGTTCTTCCAGTATCTCTTCGACCCTGTCCCTGAGAGCAAGTCGCACCTGACTGTCCCACTCCACCATCCTAGAGTATGAAGATAGTAGCATCGCGACATCCATGTTCTCCACTGAGACTACAGGTGCCTGAGGTATCACATCTGCTGTGGTCGGAATTCCGCCTGCCACAATCTTCTGGGTGATCTCATGCTTCATGTTGATGATCTTGTCACGGAGGACGTTGGACATCTGCTGTCTTGCAGCCTGATACTGGCTCTCCAGTGCAACAAGAGTTGTCAGGTTGGTCGCGCCGGACGCCTCCCTTGCAAGTACTCTCAGCTTCTGAGAGAAGTCCATTGGCAGGTCCAGTCCCAGACGGGTGGCAGTCTCGACTGATGCCTGCAGTCCCTCTATGCCCGATATGAGTGACACACCAAGCATTCTGCTGACTTCGTCCTTTCTGCCATCTAGGTACGTCCTCTCTGCCTTCAGCTTGGCTTCAGTTGTCAGCAGGTCCTGCAGCGACAGGTGTGATATGTCGTCGTTTGAGATGGTTGTCGCCACCTCGCTTCTGTCTATCGTGACATACCGCTCATACGTTTCAACAATCCGCTTGTTCTCATCCAGCAGCGACTTGGTCTCTCTGAGCACATCCATTCGCAGACTGACATGCTTCTTGGAGAACAGGTCTGCAAACTCGAAGAGCGTTGCAGCATCCTTTGAGTCGCCCGCCGCCACGGAGGGGAAGGCGATAGACGACAGAGTCTTCGCCTCTGCAGGCTTGGACTCCTGAAGCTTGGGCAAGAGGGTCATCATCTCTCGGTGCTCCTTCCTCATCAGGTCTGCCATGTCCCTTATCGCCCTCATGAAGTCCTGCTGCAGCTCGCCACCTATCTTCTCAACCCTCTGCTGGACCTTTCGCTTCTTCAAGACTGAGGCGGCATTGAGTTCTGCCTCCGCCTTGCTGAGTTCTGCGAACACATCTTGCAGGTGACGGACTATCCTGTCAGTCTGTTCCTGAAGTGAAGGGTTGATTGAAATCAACATTCTCTGTATCTCTGCTGCTCGGTCGAGTTCTCTGCGCCACTGAAGAGCGTCCAAATGCGTGCCTCCTGTGTTTTTGGCGAACTGCTTAGAGTGTTCTGCTTTAAGTCTGTTCCGCGTGTAGTTGTCGGTTCGCAAGTAGTCCTCTCAGTCGTACTTTTATGCAGGACATGAAAAGGGACACGCACGCTTTGCTTAATTGCGCACAAGACAAGACGTGGTCAGAATGGCGCCCACATCTGGATCCAAGGCGGACTCGCTGCCCGTGAGCCTAGAGAATTCGGTGACCTTGGATGCCGACGCTAGTCATATCACCACAGACTCGGATTTCATCTACGCTGCATGTCGTGACATGCGGGTACGAGTCTGGTCGAAGGCAAACTTGGAACTTGTGAGCACGCTCGGGGAGACCTCGACACCACCTCTTGCAGTGCATGTTGACTCGTCTGATGTCTATGCCACTTGTGACCGCCGGGTCTATGTCTGGAAGAAACGTAGCTGGGGAATGATTGGTTGGTTCGAGCTTACCTACCCAGCATTGACATCGACTTTGCGTGGGGATTCTCTGTATGTCGGGTCGCGG
>JACAEL010000014.1 GCA_013388835.1 Candidatus Thorarchaeota archaeon
AGCATCTGGGCATCTCCCGAGTACACGGTGCCATCGTTGGCTTGGACTCCAGTTGGCTCATGGACTGCAGCAGCAGGCCTGAGAAGGCTCAGTGCTACAGCCACAACTAGCACTACTAGTACCAGTCTCTCTCGATTCAATCTATCCATCCTCCGCCCACTTGCTGGGCCCCTATCTCATCGGGCACCAATCTTATATTTTTTTTTGGTTATTTGACCGTAAGGGTAATATGCCGCTGCAAGATGATTAGTCGGGACATCCTATGGGCGAGAAGAAAGACGAGCCTCGGGGACTGAGGCCATCTGTGGCCGGAGCAGTAATGCTGATTGTAGTCTATCTGGCTCCTTGGTGGTTTGTGGCTGATAGATTCACCATAACAATCGGGGCCGTTGGATGGGCGTTGATAAGCAGCTCGGCCGGGTCATCGCTCACGATACCGACCATACTTGAGCTGATTCCCACCCTCCCTGTCCAGGGCTTATACCTGCTGATTCCAATAATGGCAATGCGCTACTACGAAGGCAAGACCACACTAAAGAAGGCGCTACTTGTCGGAGCCCTTGCCTATGCACCGATTCTCTTCATAATACTGATGACCTTCCTGCCCTCCCTCTGGGATCCATACTGGCCCTACAGACAGCTCATAGGTGTCCCTGTGCCCCTGTCCCTGCTTGCGCTCTATCTACTGGCGAGGTTGAAACCATCGCCTGTTGACTCGTCCGGTGACTGGCTACAATCGAGATCAGTCGCCAACACGGAAGCAGAGTCCGGAATACTTGGTGAATCCGCCGTTGCGGCAAGTGATGAATCCAGCTGAGCAACGGGGAACTCTCTACGATTCACCGCCAATCTCGCGGAACGCTACAAGCAAGGTGTCTGCCTACCGGATCTTGTGGTTCATGTAGCTTGCAACCAGCGCGGTGAGTACTGCCGCGATGTTGACAGCCAGAGGATAGATGAACAGGGAGTCCAAGAAGGAGAGCGTCGCGAGCCAAGAGGGTTCATTCGACACTGCAGCAATCCCGAACGGCACGAAGTAGAACATGAGGAAGAGACAGGAAAGGAGTGCAACTCCTACGAAGACGGGCATATCCTCAGTTGACCTTGCGAATGTGGAGAGCCTTGACATGAAGTCAGTGCGGTCCTGCTGCCTTCTTCGGACCTTACGCTTTGATATGATGTTAGCCCAGCGGTACATTGCCTCAGCCATGAGGACATAGGCGCCTCCAAGAACTGCCATGGCACCAAGCGCAACGATAAGCTGGAGCTCTGCACTCAGGACTCTCACGTACGTCTGAGCGTGCCACAGTACGGGAACCTGGACGAAACCAGCTATGCCCAAGAGCATAATCACAAGCCCGGGCTTACTGCCACGTCTCCACCAAACTACTAGGCTCATCTTGTTCTACCTGGTTGCGTAGTGTGGTCGCTCAGGCATTCCGTGTCTTCTTTAAGGTTTTGGGAGCGCCGAGTTTGACTACCTCCAACCTGAACCAGTGTTCATGTTCCTCGCTTAGTACGACTGTAAAGCCAGACCTACTCATCATGTCAGTCACAGTAGTGGGATTCTGGTCCTGGTTTCCGTGCACCCCATAGCCGACCTGTGAGACCGTGCCATCAGGGAGCGTATAGTGTATGTTGATGACAAAGACATCCTCCGTGCAGTCAATCTTGGATGCAAGTACTGAGACTGTCGCGCCCTCCTGCAGCACTCTCCACACCTCCTTCAACACTGCGTGTTTCTTGTACCATGAGCGCATATAGCACAGAGAGAACCAGAGTGTCGATATGGCAAAGGACTCGTCTTTGAATGGCAGATACTCCGCGTCTGCCACTATCCACTGTGGCTCGGAGCCATGTATTCGTGCTTCGAGTATCTCATCCAGACGTATGTCTACTGCACAGACTCTCGTGCCCTCGACCCTTGACACGATGCCTTCCCCGCCACCCCCAATGTCTATGATTAGGCCCTGTTTCGAGACTCTCTCCACGGTGACCTCTTGTAGTGGTGTTTCAAATCTCGACCTCGCTTCGGGCATGTTATAGTCTCAATCTGTGATTGGCACACCGGCTTTAAACGCAATGAGAAGCGCGAGTCATATGACAATAGAGCGTGTGTTTCCACAATTCTTTTAACCAGTCAGTAAGAGAACGGATTTCGAATGTGCCGGTAGATTAGCCCGGCCATGGCCTCAGCAATGAGGCTGTGGGGAAATAGATCGCCTCCTTGGCAACAGCAGAACTAGGTCTGTTAACCAAAGTGGAGGAGGTCCCGTGTTCAAATCACGGCCGGTCCACCATCTCCTCATTCTCGGGCGAGGATCAGTGACTTCATGATGCCACTTGAGCAGTAGTCCTGAGCTCGATTCTGTTACCGAATAAGAGTCCTGAAGATGAGAGTACTTCTAGGCGAGACTCAAACAATCTGGTTTCGTACGTCGCCCACGGTGACTGAAGAGTTACCGGTCCTAGCCTCGAACGCGTGCGCCCCAGACCTTCTTGTGGGCCCAGTTGTAGCTCCGCAGTCTGCTTGACACACCGTAGCCGCACGCAGCGCACCTCTTGTGCCTGACATGATAGGACCTTCTGCCGCAGCGTCGGCATCTGATGTGGTGCGGATTGTTCTTCTTACCCTTTGACGGTGTTCCCTTACCCATTTGTGCACTACTCCTTTGTGGGTTCTTTGGGTGGCGGTGACACGAGAATCACGTTGTCACCACGCACAATCACAGTATTGATCGGCTCAGCCTTCTCAGAGGTCTCATCGACTGAGATCTCCTCAGCTGTTTCCAGTATTAGATTCAGATGCTGATCGTATCCGCGCAGGCGTCCTTTGAGCTTCTTTCTTCCCTTCAGTTCCACAAGTATCTGAGCACCAATGGACTTCTGGAGGAGCTCCATGGGTCTACTTGAGTTCACTGAAACCACCAACAAAGAACACTCACCATGACACCTGAGTTCATGATTCTCGGGCTCAGGCCAGGGGACTACTTAAAAAGATGACGATGAAACGGAGTCTTCAAGCCACATCCAAAAGAGCGGCGGGACACTACTCAATATGGGAGCGTTCCAGTATGCCCAAGATTGAACGCATCAAGAAGCGCCACCTGATGAAGATCAAGGAACAGAAGGACCTTCTGGACCAACTGAGCCGAGACCTAGACACCCCCATAACCGCCTCAAAAGAGTGGCGGATTGAAGAAGGTGAGCTTGAAGACGGTTCGAGAGTGTTTCTGTCAGACGGTGTAATCCTGTTCTTTGAGTCCTCGGGACGAATGCTGCCCACACTGAGGGTTCTGCTTGATGGCGCAGTGCGAATCCCTGAGGTCGCAGTTGACATGGGTGCTGTGCGTTTTGTCACTAACGGTGCAGATGTCATGCGTCCGGGCGTTACCAGAATAAGCGATGGTATTGCCCGAGACTCTGCAGTGGCTATTGTCGATGAAAGGCACGGCAAACCGTTGGCAGTCGGTATCTCAATCATGAGTAGCGAAGAGATGCGCGCGGCCACATCAGGAAAGGTGGTCATCAACAGACACTACGTGGGGGACCCGTATTGGGAATTTGGCAAGGCGTAGTAGCTATCAGAACGCCTTGAGCACTGTTGCACTATTCTTGTTCATCATCGCCTCTTCCCGGCTCTCGTCCTGACCACGTCCAGAGCTGCTCTATACACTGTCTTTGCCATGACGGAGTCGAGTCCACAATTACGTGCGAACCTGTCCCGTGCAAGGTCTGATCTTGAGGGGTCTATGTCTCTGTGTACAATCTCGTCAATGGTCTTGTAACCATGTTCGAATAGCGTCCTCGCCTCGCTTCTCAACAGTCCCCTTGTTATGCCTCGCTCATCTGATATCCTGAGTTCAAAGAGGTCCGACTCACCCATGTCCTCCTTGCATCCATACCTGAGTTGTCTGGATAGCGTCTTGAATCTCCGCGCCAGCCGCTCCCTTCTCGTCCTATCAAGAAACTGGGAGATACTAGTGGCCGTATCACTTGCTAGCTGTACAAGTGTAGAAAGGTCTCCCTCATCTATGTCGCCGATTGTGAGCTTGTCCTCTGCAGAGTCTGCCTTCTGGGTCACTGCTGATGTAATCACTTCAGCGACTCCCTTCTCCGAAACCCATCCGTGTAGCACCAACTCCTTAAGGGCTGTTCGCTTCTCCACACTGTCCATGTACCACTTCTCAATCTCCTCCAATCCCGCCATGTCCATCTCTATCTGAGATGGAATGACGGTTCTGGGTCTTGCAGACTGCACGAGTCGTGTTGCAAGGACCACTTCTAGCATGACCTTTGTGTCTGGGTTCTCGCCAAGAACCTTAAGCCTGTCCCTTATTCCTATCAGGTCGAACAGACCCAGCCCGGAGTCTATTGCTACACGTTCTTCCTCTGCTAACTGGTACTCCGTCTGATCGAGGACTATGTGTCCCTGTTGCTCCAACCACCTGAAGAGCTTGTTGAACTGCTCCCTTGTGCGCTGTGCATGGTCATCAATCACAGCAGCAGCGAGAGTGCCAGCCACAATGGTCAGTACCGATTCCTCGAGGCCATCTCGTGTGAACCTCTGCTGTCTTGCGGCCTCCCTCACAACGACACTGGTAAAGAGTGACGGGTCCATCATCTCCGGTACAATCGGCTCGATAGGCCCGTGCAGGAGCACACTCTGCAGCTTCTCGATGCTGTCAAACTGCCTGATTGGAGGATGGTAGACGACATATACTGTTCCACCATGCTCGCTCAGATGATACTCGCCTATCCTCCCTGCGATCTGAAGATACCTTGACCTTGTGAGGTTGAAGCCCACTCCCGACCATGGCGTCAGCATGAGTATCACCGAATCGAATGGGAAACTAGTGCCTGATGTGATTCCAGTTGTTGATGCGACGGTCTTCACAGCCCCCATTCTGATTGCAGTTTCGAGGCGTCCTCGCAAGTCCGCGTCAAGTCCTGCATGATGGAATGCTACACCTTTCTCAAGCAAGTCCTTCAGACGGCTTGCAGCAGGTAAGAGGTCACCCTTGCCCATAATCATCTCAATGACCTCTGGTGCAATCTTCAGAGGTCGTCTCTTGGCAAGACTCGCCGCGAGCATCTCTGCGCCAGCTCTTGACCCTGCGACAAACAGAAGCGACTTCTCGTCATCAGGTCGAATGTGCTCAAGCACTGCATCGGTCAGATTTGTGAACTTGCTCCTGTATCTCTGAGTCCCATCACTGCTGAGGATTTCTGTGCCATTCTCGACCACCCTGACTGTAAACTCGTCTGGAGTCAATCGCACACTTGGCCTGAATATACTCGCATTCAGCCACTCTGCAACCCTCTCTGTCTCTCCGAATCTGGATGACAATGCTATGAGCTGAGCTCTCTGTTTCAGAAACGAGATGACATAGTCGATCTTAGCACTTCTGTCCGTACCGAGGTTGTAGGCATGGACCTCCTCTGTCTGAGAAGAGAGCTCTGGCAGTTCGTCGATGACCACAAGAGAGAGTCCCTCTGTCCATCTCTGTCCCTCCAGAATTGAGTTCAGCACAGACTCGTATATTCCAACAACAAGATGCGCGTGCTCCAAGTCCTCCTGAGCCACTTCTGATTGGCCGTCATATCTGATGTATGTGTAGCCTATCTTGTTCAGTAACTCGCCATACTCATCAATTATCTGTCTGGTCAGGGACAGGTAGGGGCTTACGTAGAGGCAGCGAAACCCCTTCTCAAGTCGGTTCAGGACGACCATCATCGCTAGAAAGGTCTTTCCTGAGCCGGGCGGCATCTGTATGAGAAGGTTGCCTCTCACCTCCCCCACCTCTTCGAGGAACCTCTCCTGTGCAGGCAGCAGTCTGATGAAGTTCTTATGTTTCAGAAGCAGGGTTGCAGCCGACCGCATTTCTGTGTCAGTTCTCACTTCGCCCTGGAGAGTGCTTATTGCGGCCAGAGCAAGTCGTCCCTCGTAGGTTATTCTGAACCGCCGATTCTTCTTCCCACTCTCTCCAGTCGCTTGTATGTAGCCTGCGGCTACCAGCTTCTTCATGCTGTCGTAGAGTGTACCACCGGAAGTTATCCTCTGCTTTGCCTCCTCGAAGTCCGCCTGCTCTCGTGTCTTGCCGGCAGTCCTTTTCTTTGTCAGTCCCGAGTACCCTGAAAGCCTGAGAACGCCGATGACAACATCTTCCCAGCTCAACTCAGGTATTATGCCACCGGGGCTCGGACTAAGAGTCCGCAGGATTTCGACAGCATATCTGTTTGCGAGGGCCTTGATGTTCTCACGGAGTCTTGTTGGTCCATCGCAAGCCTTCTTCTCTGACATCTCAATACTCGGATGTGGCGAGCTTCACTATATGTCCTTTTTCAGAGTACGATAATACTCGCACTTTTCTTCATCCATGTGACTGGCCAGCTCATCCACAGGTGAGCCTAGAATGAGGTATGTCTTCAGACGTAGCAAGGATGCAGCCCGTACAGAAGAGTCCCCAACAGTCCGTTCGACCAGCATGGGACTGTTCGCCCCTTCGGTGGAGGCCGCCAGGGCAGACCCTATGCGGGAGCAGAAACGGCTGTCCGAACTGGATGCGATATTCATCCGGTCCAAGCGTCTTGAGTCACTGGATGATGTTCCATTCGTGGTCAACGAGGTACGTGATGGGAATATCGTTCTGCTTGACATAACTCGCCTGAACAAGGGCGATGCTCAGAGCCATCTTGAGCTGAAGCGGATAATCGAAAGGATTCGCGGAGCAACACGCGCTTTCAGTGCGGACATTGCATTGGTGAATGACGGCTGTGTGATTGTCACCCCGTCATTTGTGAAGATGTAGTTCCTGAAGGCGAGTCCTGTTTCTGTTCTACCGCAGCTTGATGCTCTCTGTCACCATCAGTGACCTTGTGTCTATGTTGAGTGACTTATGGATGGCAGATGCCAGGTTCAGGCACTTGGAGGCCTCCCCATGGCAGGTGAGTATCTTCTCCGGCTGCGGGGTAATCCTCTTTATGAAGTTCAGAATCTGCTTCCTGTCAGAGTGTCCTGAGAACCCCTCGACGGTCTCCACGGTCATGTTCACAGGAACAACCAAGACCTGGCCGTCGCGAGTACGCATCTGGGCCTCCTTCCAGCCCTTCTGAATCCTTCGACCAAGCGTGGACTCTCCCTGATATGACACGAAGATTATCGCATTCTTCTCGTCTGGTGCGAGCAGTCTGAAGTACTCGACACTTGGTCCTCCCGCAAGCATACCGGATGTCGCCATGATTATGCATGGTTCACCATTCGCTATCGACTCTCTCTGTTCTGCGCTGTCGACTTGAACGAATATCTCATTCAGGAAGGGATTCACACCCTGGTGGAATATCATCTCCCGAATTTTCTTGCTGAGCGCCTCCGGGTGAGTGGTGTGAATTGCTGTAGCATCAGCTATCATCCCCTCTATGTACACGGGTACCTTCGGTATTCGTTTCTTTGACACCAAGTCCTCAATCACGAGCATGATCTCCTGTGCGCGTCCCACAGCAAGAACCGGTATCAGTACCTTCCCTCCGCGCTCAATGACTTTCTTGATTATCATCGCGAACTTACGTTCTACTTCCTGCCTTGGCGGCATCTTATCGGTTGGATGACCATAAGTGCTCTCGACTATGAGTGCTTCGAGTCTTGGAAATGTGAACGTGGCAGGTTCGAGAAGCCGAGTCCGGCCAAACTTGAAGTCGCCCGTGTAGGCCAAGTTGTACTGCCCGTCGCCGACATGCAGGTGAACGATTGACGAGCCAAGTATGTGGCCAGCATTATGGAGTGTGAGTCGGACATCTGGTGCTATGTCCGTGACCTCTCCGTAGGACAGAGGCACCGTGTGGATGACCGCCTGCCTGACGTCCCTGTCGCGATAGGGTCTCAGCTTGCCTTCTCTCTCTGCCACGTCAAGGTAGTCCAGTTGCAGCAACGTGGCCAGATTGAGAGTGGGTGCAGTCATGTAGACAGGTCCTCTGTATCCGTACTTGAATAGGAACGGCACCATCCCACAGTGGTCGAGATGTGCGTGGCTGATGATGACTGCGTCAATCTCCTCGAAACTGATCTCTGGCATGTCAAGACGTGGAAATGCTCTTGCTGGTGCTCCCACGTTGACGCCCATGTCAATTATCACATTGCTCTCAGAGGTCTGAAGCAGCATACACTGGCGACCAACCTCGCGGAAGCCTCCGAGTGCAGTGAGTCGAATCCAGCCGTTATCTATCAGAGTAGCCCTGTGAATCCTGCGGCCGATATCGCGCATTGCCTTGTTTCTTGCTGCGGCCTCTGCCTGCATGATGAGCCTGATCTGCTTTATGAGCTTGCTCTCGATTGGCGGTGTCCTCTGCACAGTCGGACGCCAGAATGTCTGACGTGTTATCTCACGGAGCGTGATACCGCTACGACCAATCACCAGCCCTGGTTTCTGGGCCTCGATTATCACCTCGCCCCTTGAGTCATCAAAGTCAATTGCAGTTATCTCTGCCTCCGCAGGGACCAGTTCCCTGACGTTCTTCTCTGCTTCCTCGTGAGGCAGTCTGACTTCTGGTGCAGACCTGACTACAATCCGTTTCCGCATCTTTCGTGCCAGAGCCTTGATTGCATCTCCGTCGTCAAGTAGTATCTTCGGTGCCTTGGAGTAGATTGCTATCTCTGGTCCTTCGTACTCCACCGAACTGATTGCTGCCGAACGGGGCAGTGCTTTCATCAGCGCATCGCGCACATCTGTGTAGACGCTCTCACTCTCTTCAGAACCCATCTAGAATCACATCTCAGCTCTAGGCTTGTTGTCTGCGCCGTTGTTGTTGTCCTCGTGTCCACGTCTCTGGGACTGGACATTGACCGCAGTCTGAACTGCGGACTGACACGAAGGCTGTTGCTATTCGCCTTTCCAGATCTTGAGGATAGTGTCCCTGTCGACTTCCTGGTACCCTTCCTTGTCAATCACGCTCACCAAGATTGAGTTGCCCGAAGCCGCGTCTCTCTCGATTGCCGCAGCGACCGCTCTTACGGCCAGCTCGATGGCCTTCTTCTTTGGAAGGTCATCCTTGTAACCGGACTCGAGTACGCCGAGTGCATATGGCGACCCAGATCCAGTGGCGGTGAACTTGTCAGGAAGGACAGATCCGATGAAGTCCGTATAGAAGACCTGCGGACCCTCCTCATCAAAGCCTCCTACAAGACACTGCAGCAGGTACATCCCTCTGCCTTGGAAGAGGATGTTGCTCAGAAGCTTCGTCAGAGCCTTGACCCTGATTGGCTTTCCGCGTTCTATCTCGAACAGCTTGGCCTCGGCCTTGAGCAGGTCCATCATGGCCTGTGCATCCGCTACAGAACCTGCGATTGTGGCGCCGATTCTGTCAGTGATCTTGTAGATCTTCTTGGCGGTCTTGTTTGCAATCAGGTATCCCATTGTGGCCCGTTGGTCACTGGCCAACACAACACAGTCCTTTGCAACTAAGCCCACCGTTGTAGTTCCGGTCTTCAACTCTGTTGCCGGTTGTGTTTGCTGCTCCAATTTGACTGACTTCCTGCTGATTAGTCGGTGTGTAGGAGAACTAGTGATATGAAACCGCTCTGCAGAGTCGTAATAAAGGTTTCTCAGTGGACGACAATGCGGGACTCGTGCACAGAACGCACAGAGGGCTACCACTTGAACTGCGCGAGTGTCGACTGGGGCAAGTCCGTGTGTCGGCATCAGTGCTGCCATGAGAGGTCATAGCAACCTCTGCACAGCATCTCAGGAGGTCTCTTCAGTCGGATGTGATGTCTTGTTCTCCTCAGGTCTGTCAAATGTGACTACGACCTTCACCTGCTTGGCCTTCTCGTGGACTTGAAGGCAGTCCTTTGCAATGCCAATCTCAGCATACTGGACACCATCGATGTAGCGACTCTCCTTCGGTAGCTCCACAGTGATTGTGTCCCCGTCAAGCGTGACTGAATACTTGTCGTCTGGCAGTATTGGGATGCGCCTCTTGACAATGGCCTTGAGTTTCTCCTGTACGTCGCTGACTATCCCTCGCACAGTCACATCAAACACGAGTGTCTGACCGGCAAGAGGACTGTTGAAGTCTACCCGACAAGTCCTGCCCACTGACAGAGTGATCACTCCCTCTTCTTGACCAAACTTCACTTTCTCTCCGACGTACCCCTTGACGCCGTGCTTGGCGAGTTTCATCTTGGGTATCATCTTGACCTTCTTCGGGTCCTTGGGTCCAGCTCCTTTCTCTGGAGGAACCTCAATTCTCTTACTCTCGCCAACCTTCATTCCAACAAGCTCATCCTCAATGGCTCCAAGCAGCCAATTCCAGCCCACCGCTACGAGGATGGGTTCGTACCTGCTGTCCTCCTTGTAGATACCCTCCGCCTTGGCTACATCCTCCAGTGTCAGGTCGAATACCTGACCGTCCTCCTTTGTCCTGCCAACATAATCGAGGTAGATTAGACTGCCCTTGGACACGGTGCCCTCGGTCTCTGCCCTTTCCACTGCGCCTTGCGTCTCCTCCTTTCGAGTTGGCTTCTTGGTCGCAGATTTCTTGGCCTTGGTTTCCTTAGGGGTTTCCTGCTCGGTCATCTTGCACTTCTCCAGATGTGCCCTTTTCAGCCGCCCTCATTACGAGCCTCTTAAAACGATTTGCTTGAGTATGTCCTCGGCGTGGTATGTGACATGCTAGGAGTGGCTCGTGGTCGGCGAGATCATGTTGCTTCAACACCACTCTACGCGTTGACAAGACCTCTCTCCGCACCGAGGGCGGCCTGTGAGAGTCTTCGTCCTCTCAGTACCTGAAGATGCTCGAAGAAGAGATTGGCCTCTGCCACGACTTCTGGAGCCAGCGACTGCTTTCTCATGTAGTCCATGATGGCGTCAGGACGAGCAAGTGAAGACACCACCACATAGAGGCATCCACCATCCGTAAGATGTCCGACCGCCTGATTGATGAGCCGAATCGTTACTTCTGTGCCAGTCTCTCCACCTATCAGGGCACAGTCAAGGGATGATGTCAGTCCGTCTGCAGGCAGATATGGTGGATTGAAGGCGATTATGGAAAAACGCTGGCTGGACCGGAGTGCCCCGAGTAGGTCCGACTGAACAACCCCGAAACAACTGTCAATCCTGTTTGCCCGTGCATTCGAGGAGGTGTTGCGCACGGCTTCAAGGGATATGTCCAGAGCAAGAACGTACCTTGCCACCTTGGTCGCGGAGAGAGCTATGAGACCGGTCCCACATCCCACGTCGAGTAACGTGTCGCCGGGGGTTGCTTCAATCGAGTCGCACAGGAGATACGAGTCCTCGGAAGGAGGATACACATTGGGAAAGGTCACAATCTCGAGGTCATCCGATCTCAACATGTCTCACTCCAGTTGAGGCAGCAGTCCCTCGTCAATCATTTGGCTGACCTCATCTGCAAGAGTCACAAGGTCTTCTAGGGTCAACGTTCTGATTCGTTCCTCCCCATGGAAGCGCTTCTTGCACCTGCTGATTACTGTGTCGGCCAGCTCTCGGTCTAGTCCCAAGTTGGTGAACCAGATGCCAAGTGACTTTCTGAGCTGCTTGTTGGGATAGGAGTAGATGGCATGCACAAGCTGATAGAATGTTGCCCGGTTTCGGGCAAGTGGGCCATCCCTCCTCTTGGTCAGTTTCAGCACAGTTGAGTCCACCGCCGGCTTGGGATAGAACTTAGTGGCAGGCACACTCGTGACCGACTCTGCCACCGCCAGATACTGCACATCAATCGATAGACGCGAGTACTCCCGGGAACCGGGCTTGGCCAGTATTCTGTCTGCGAACTCACGTTGATACATCAGTATTGCCAGTTCAAAGTCAATCTCATTCAGTATTCTGAAGGTGACCTCGGATGATATGCTATATGGGAGGTTGGAGATCACCTTATTGACTTGGGGCAAATCGACTCTGAGGGCATCTCCAAGTATGATCTCCACTGAGGGTGTGTTTCGAAACCTGTCCTTCAGAGCTCTCACCAGTCCTTCGTCTATCTCCACAACATAGAGATGTTCCACTGCAGGTGCAATCTGCTGGGTGAGCATCCCCAGCCCGCCGCCAATCTCAAGCACTCTGTCCTTAGCCGCCAGTGCTGCAGCATCGACCATCCTCTGTGCCACGGTCACATCGGTCAAGAAACTCTGACCATACTTCTTCCTTGGTGTGACCCCATACTTGCGTAGTGTAGAGGCAATGCTTGCGCTGTGCAGAAAGCTCACCTAGACCTTTCTCTATCGTCGTCCTGCGGCGGGGGCCTCACGAATAACCAACGCTTCACATCTTCCTGCAGTTCTTGGATTATCCGTGCAGTCACCACCTTCTTGGGGTTTGAAAGCTTGGTTCGCTGAGCGATATCGTCGAAGTTCTTGAAGGGCTCCTTCTTTCTCTCCTCCAATATGGCCCACATGAGTGTCTGCCCAATTCCCGGTAGCAGCTGGAGCGAGTGCATACGGGTTGTGATTGGTTGAGCCTCATTGAAGAACTGGACGTATTTCATCTCATGTTTGGTGACTAACATCTCCACGACGAGAGGTAGTTCTGCCGCAGCCTCAGGTGCCAGATCCTCGTAGCTTATTCTGCGGAGGAATCGTTCAATCTTGTCCATCGATGCCCTGTCTATGCCAACTCGCTCTTGGGCGTGTATTCGCACACCTCTTTTGGGTAACAGCTCCAGCAAGGTGAGATGTGTTTCGCCAATCGCTTGAACTACCGTCATACCTCTGGATCGGGAGTCTCTAAGGTATGATTTCGGAGGTACCACTGCCAGGACATATGCGTGTGACTCGTACCGCCTATTCTGAGCACCTTCCATGGTTCCACGCTCCTGACAATCGGTCCGTCCGTTGTGCATGGACTCTCATGAAGAGATATAAATGAGTCGTCCAGCACGAAATGCCTTCCCAAGTATCCTAAGACCTGCTCTTAGTGACCAAATCCACAATCTCCGACATCTGTTCGTCCGTGAGATTTGCAGAACGGGCATCTATCAGAGTGCGCAGCTCTTCGATTGTTGTCGGTGAGATATTGACAATCTGGACGGCTTGCCCCCGTGTGAGGTTATATGACTTCATCAGCTTCTCTATCACCTTGGTAGCTACAGCTGGTGTCATCTTGGAGAATGCTGAAGCGTGGTCCAGTGTAATCGTCTGCTGGAAGGACACCTCACCCTCCTTGCTTCTCTTGGCGAGGAGCTTCTTGACGATTGGAAGTGGAATCTCCTCCTCTCCGAGTGTCTCCTTGGGCATCTGGTCTCAGCCTCTGCTGGGGCGAAGGTGTTCAGGGCGAATGATCAAGGTCTTCATGGTCTTCCCCACCGCAACGTCAACAAGAACTGCTCGTCCTCTGGTGCCAGTGACCACGCCTGTCCGTCCGTGAAATCTCTTATGGGGCATCCCCTTGTGGAATCCGGGGTCTATCACGATGTCTACGCGTTGACCTGACTGATAGTCCCGTAGAAGTGAACTGAGGGGGCTCAGTCCCTTCCTCCTAATGTTCTTAGACATCAGGCCTCGCGTGCGACAGCGGAATCCGTGGCTGTTCTTGACCATGAGCTTTCCATCCCCTTTGGCAGTAGGGTCTTCCTGACGGCCTCTATGACTCGGCAGTCGGATTTCCAGCATGACCAAGTCGGTTGTCACTTAAGCATTATGGTCGGTTTCAGGTAGCGCAGACTGCTCTGGGAGAGGACAGATTTGCTCAGTATGTCCTCTGACAGACTGTTGTGAGGTGCTGACACTGTCGGTGGTGAGGTGATCTATCGCCTGTCACCGCCCTCACTATGGAATGGCACCCATGCTGGTGTTGCTGGTTTCAGTGTGCACTGCCACAACATTCAATTCCACGCACTCTGCCACTGCCCCCAGCAGGCCTGCAATCGATGGCTGTGTTCTCTGTTCATCGCCAGAGATTAGCTCCTTCACGTAGGTGCCGCCCTGTACTCTGAGACGCACTTCGATTAGGCCATCGGTTCGAGGTTTCAGTGATATGTCATGAACACGCTTCCTCCTCACCAAGTCACTTCGACGATGGGCAACCCTTGTCGGAGTTCTCTGGTCGATGTCCACACCCTGTAATGCCTTCTCGACTGCCCTGAGTTCCTCTTCTGTCACAGCCCTATCTACGCGCATCAAGGCGAAGTACTCCTTGACAGTCACTGATGCATCTCTCTTCAGAGCCTGCCCCATTTCTCGGCGCGTGACTGAGAGTCCGCTCACTTCAATCCTTCCCTCTGACCTTGACACAATCTCTCTCGCGAGGGATTCCAAGTCAATGTTCCGTATCCTAGGACGTTTGAGTTCAAGGACAAATGGTCGTCCGGAGCCCAGCATTAGAACGTCTATGTCCTCCCGTCCTGCCGCATGGAACTTGAAATCCACGGCTCTTGCAGCCTCTCTTGCGGGTATTCCAATGTACTCTGATATCGAGTCCGGATACCTCCGGCCCGTACCTTTGCACTCGTCGCAGCCCGCCCCACCACATACGGTACAGTCCCATCTGGACTGGGGGATGCCTCTGACTAGTTTTCGGTATCTGCCGTAGATGAATAGGGGCTTCACCTGAAAGCGGACCAGATTCTGTGTCATGTCGAACACGACAACGATGTCGGGACTCTCAAACTCAACTGGTTTCCTCAGGGCTTCCTGCAGGTGTTTTCCCAGTTCACGATTGAAGTGTGATTTGAGGTTCTCACCGTGAAGAAGTCCGTGCACCGACCTGAGTTCGTCTTCTCTTTCTGATAGAACCGGTGCTGGAATGCTCCCGACCAGGAAGCTGTCGTATTCAATCCTTGCGAGTCTCTCGACACAGTACTGGACAATCTCCGGGATTCGCTTGAATACGCTCTGACCATCTAGCGTACAGAGGTGACAGTATGCTGACTCCTTGTAGTCCACACCGTTCTTCGCCGCCAGCTTCTTGGCAGACTCGAACATTCCATTCCCGGCCAGGATAGAGATGATGTTCTTCCCCTTCTCCTTCAAGTCCGTCCGAATCAGCCTATCTGCTGTCATCGTCAGGACAAGCTTGAGCGACCTTCCTCGCTCCTCATTAGATGTACCTGTACCAAGCCAAGCGAATTGCCTACCCATGCAGCCGTCACAGAGTGGATGTCCCTCAAGGAGCCTGAGCGATGCGGTCAGCATGGTTTCGATTGGAATGTCTTCCATACATCAGAGGCTCCAGATGCTCACTGAAGTGAGAGGTTGATAAAGCTGTTCAAGCAGGCTCAGCCCAGCGGCAACAGATACCTGGTTACCGAGACCCCCGTCAGAAGCATCTTGGGTTTCTTCATCAGACCCACTATTACTCTTCGTTGCCGGTCCATGTCCCCCTCCCTCTTCACAATCTCCATCAGACCGTGTTCGCTTATGCCTGATACCAAGGCGTCCAGACCCTTATCCGATAGTGAGGAAAGCAGTTTCTGAGCGACGTACATACTTCGAAGGTCGCTCATGATGGCTCCTCTCCAGCGGTCCTCGTATCGCACGAGGTCTCTCGACGAGACGCAGTCCGCAGACATGGCTTCAGATGCGGTTCGACCTGCGAGAAGTGCCGCCGTACCTCCCATCACTATACCGCCGCCGGTGGTTGCCTTGACCATCCCTGCGGCATCACCAACGACTAGAAGTCCGTCCATGTGTGTGCGTTTCACTGGCATTCCAGAGATGACAACGCCACCCAGCCCTCGCTCTATTGTCATTCCCTTCAGTCTCTCTCTCATTACCGGATGGTGTCTAATGGCAGCATCGAGCCTAGCCCTTGTCATGTTTCGTGCTGCGAGCCCAACTCTCGCGCGGCCGTCGCCACGTGGGATTATCCATGCGAAAAAGCCAGGGGCAATTCTGCGCCCGTAGAACAGCTCTACGATGTTCTCCTCAATGTCAACACTCCTGACCTCGTACTGATATGCGGGCAGCTTCGCCTGGTTCTTCACGGTGGGCATTCCTACATCGTGGATTAGTCGCCCTCTGAATCCCTCTGCGTCGATTACCAATCCTGCCTCTCTCTCCAGTCTATCCTTGCCCACGTAGACTCCAGACACCGCCCCCCTCTTCACTATCAGTCCTCTTATGGGACTGGAGACCTCTACCCCTGCTCCAGCCGTAATAGCTCTTGTTGCAAGCCAGCAGTCGAACGCCTGCCGGCAGAGGACCACCGCTTCATTTCGTCCTCTTTCTATCATGAACGAGCTGCCAGAGGGCGAGTGAATTCTGGCTCCGACTATCTTGTTATCTATGACCTCACTCGGCGGTCTGAGGCCCAGCGAAGCCAACCCTGTAAGGCTCACCAGACCCGCACAGTGATCTGGCTTACCGACTACACCATGCTCTTCGAAGACGGTGACATCATGACCACCTCTGGCAGCTGCGTGGGCTGCAATCAACCCTGTTGGTCCTGCTCCAATCACAACGATGCGTCCGTTCAACTCTGCAGCCTCACAGTACAGGTCCCGAACTACAGGCTTTTTATCTCTCCGTGCTGTTCAGGCTTTCGACTCTCGGTGGCACACCTATGACTGAACGGTTCAAGTACAAGCAGGTAATTGCCGTCCGCACGGATCTAGACATGAGCAAGGGCAAGATTGCTGTTCAAGTCGCCCACGGAGCGGTCAGCGCAGCAGAACGTGCCAGGATTACACATCAGGATGTATGGAAGGCTTGGCTCCATGAGGGTCAGAAGAAGGTGGCAGTGAAAGTACACTCTGCAGATGAACTGCTGGAGATTCAGCGTCTGGCGGTCGTCCATCGCCTCCCCAGCGCGCTGATACAAGATGCAGGGATGACCGAGCTCGAGCCGGGAACCATGACTGTCGTGGCTGTTGGCCCGGGCACATCTGAGATCGTAGACAAGGTCACTGGAGACCTCAAGCTTCTCTAAGAGGGAATACCTTGCGACCGGCTCATCCTCTTGAGCAACAGATAGGGATGGAGTTCTATTCCACTGACTTTGAAGGCATTGGCGGCAGGGTCAAGGCGCGGTATGAGGACTTCCTAGTAGAGGAGATAACACCCGACGGGAACATCCTCTCGTTACAGCCTTGGCCGAATGAGTCTCTGAGGGACCTGCCTGTCCCCTCAGAGGTCCACGGCATCAAGTCAAGATACGTCACCCTCGCAGTGCAGAAGATGGGTCTAAGTACAATCGATGTGGCGAGTATTCTTGCGGCTGAGTTGAGACTGCCATCGAACTCAGTGACCTATGCTGGACTGAAAGACAGACGCGCAATAACCGTTCAGGCCATGTCTATCCCTGCAAACGCGACTGAACGGCTTGCATCGGCGAAGCTGAGTCGGATCCTCGTCTATGATGCAGCCTACACACGCAAGCCGGTTCAGGTTGGTGACCTGTGGGGCAATCGATTCACCATTGCCCTGCGCGATGTTGAGGTGCCGCTAGACACTGCTCTCGACTGTGCTCAGTCACTGCTACAGCATCAACTGCTCAACTACTTTGATGTTCAGCGATTCGGTGTTTCGAGACCATATACTCACGTTGTAGGCCGTTTTCTTGTGAGAGGGGACTTTGAGAGTGCTGTACGGCAGATGCTGGTCACTCAGGACGAGCACGGGTCCACAGCTCTTGCGGAAGCCAGACAGCGTCAGTCTGAGGAGCTCGCACCCGACAAGGCACTCTTGGATGAGCTGCCTGAGGAACTCAGGTATGAGCGAGCAGTTGTTCAACATCTGATCAAACGACCCGGTGACTACGCTGGTGCAATTCGTAGGATTCCTCCTCGTGTACTGACGATATTCGTTCACGCATACCAGTCTTTCCTCTTCAACAGACTGATTAGCGGGCGTATGCGCAGAGGGATGTCCATCGAGCAGCCCGAGGCTGGTGACTTCATCATACAGCGCAGCAGCTCACACTCTGGCCGCGACTCTTGGATCTTCGTCAGTGAACGGCGTATCGATGAGTGTCAGGAGCTTGTGAAGAAGGGGGACTATGTCTTGGCATCTCCCGTCCCCGGTTACTCAACGAAGATGCCTCCCAGCCCGCAGACAGACCTACTGCGCGAGCTTCTAGCTCAGGAGGGGACAGATCTGCTTGACTTCAGGAATCCCGAAATGCGCCCCCTCGACTCCCCAGGAGGACTGCATCCAGTCTCATTACGGGCAGTCAACGCGTCTGCAGTCATCAATGGCTCCAACATCACACTGAGTTTCAGTCTTCAGAAGGGTTCGTATGCAACTGTGGTCTTGCGAGAACTCATGAAGAACCATCCTCTGAACAGAGTGTGATTCTACTGAGCACGTTTCTGGCTGAACTCCTTCATCTTTTCGCCGAAGGCATCTATCTCTGTGTCAGTGCCATGTGTCTTTCTCTCTTCTTGGAACTCAAAGAGGACCTGCTCTCCGACAACTGCTGAGACTATCGTCCTCAGTTCACTCTTTGTGAAGGGGATTCTCGGTTCATCTTCGGCCTTGAGCATGACGATACTCTCGCGGTGACCATCTGGAAGGTACAGGCTATTGACACCCACCTCTACTGCGGGGTAGATCATTGTTCTTACTGCAGTCCTGAGCTTCATCGGCCCCTCAAGAATCAGTGGCTCACCGTAGGTGTCTCTGATTTCTGTCAGGAGTTCCTTAGCAGACTCCATTAACTCCTTATTCTTCTTCTTGACCAGTAGAACGATTCGTCGTCCCGCCTTCACTGCCCGTAGAAGTGTGACATCATCCAGCTCAGGGTATCCTTTCATGCGTTCTAGCATCCATCTGCTGAACTCAACGTCGAACTCGGAAATCTCTCCGGAGTCCAGCTTGCTCTGGCAGCTGGGACACAGCATGTCCGATTCGAGGTCAAAGACACACACAGGCAGTTTCATTGTAAGTCCTCGCGTTCCGTGAGACCCGTACCTTCAGGGCTCCGGGCGACGAACATATCAAATTTGTGTTGCATCTATATAGCAAGCACAATATCAATCGTAGACACATTCAGGTCGCTGCCTTTCTCGGTCTGTACGGTCGTTGTGTCTATGATGATTGACTTGACTTTGGCGCTAGTTATGAATCTGTGACGCACTATCTCCGCAACGTCTACCGCTCGACTGATCAGTCGACCTCGGGCCTTTATGACGACTTCTTTCGCACCTTTGTCGAAAAGAGTCTTGCATGCAAGCACATAAGACATGACGTTCTTGGAGCCTACTAGGACTGTGGATCCCTCCACGTTCTTCTCTCTTGACTCTCTCCCGGTGTTCTCCACCGTCACCCGAAGTCTCTCCGGTACGATTCCTCTTGCAATAGATGCTGTGTCATTGCGTGTCTAATATTGCTTTCGATTACCTTTGTTTTCACAGGTCCCGCCATCGAGTAAAGCTTTTCTTGACAATGAATGCCGTGGCTTTGGATGTTTCACTAGATGACACAGTTGACCTTTCTGGGATCCTGCAGGGAGATTGGCCGTTCGGGTTTTCTTGTTGAACAGGGAAATGAAAGCCTTCTCGTTGACTACGGTGTGAAGCTCCTAGACCCCCCCGTGTTTCCTCAGCTGGTCCCTACTGATACGCTTCAGGGAGTGATTGTCACACACGCGCATCTTGATCATTCTGGGGCTGTTCCCCGTCTGTTGTCGGATGAAGAACTCTTCATGTACTGCACTCCTGCGACGAGGGACCTGACTCAGCTACTGGTGCGCGATATGGACAAGCTGGCAAGAGGTCGCCTTCCGTTCACGACTAGGGACATTGCACGTCTGCGGAGTCAGTGTCAACCAGTCAGGTACGAAGAAACCCTCCCACTGGGCCATGAGTTTGAGTTCACTCTTTTCAATGCTGGTCATATACCGGGCAGTTCCATGGTCTCACTCCGAGTCAATGACAAGCGCGTGCTCTTCACTGGGGACTTCAATGCCATAGCGTCACAATTGAACCATGGTGCTCGGAAGAACTTGCCCAGACACGACATCGTGGTCACTGAGAGTACCTATGCTAAGCGCATCAATCCCAACAGGGAGGAGATTGAAGAGGCTCTTGTTCAGACAGTGATGGAGACTCTTGAACGCGGAGGCAGTGCCCTCATCCCCGCCTTTGCCGTGGGCAGAAGCCAAGAGATAATGTGCATTCTGGCAAAGCACAACCTCCCTGCAAAGTATCCCATCTACGTCGATGGTCTGGCACGGAGCGTAAACGAGATTGTTGCCAAACACCCAGAATACATCGCCTCTCCCAAGGCATTTGAGATGGCTGTGAGTCACACACGTGTCATTGAGGACAACCGTGACCGAATTCAGGCAGCTAACGAGGGCAGCGTAATCATCACACCCGCTGGGATGCTCAAGGGTGGAGCATCGCAGCTATACCTTAAGATGCTGCATGATAACCCACGACACAGTCTGATTCTCGTCAGTTTTCAGATTCCCGGCACTCCTGGCGCAGAACTCCTCGCCAAGAAGAAGGTCACAATAGGTGGCAAGGTGTTTGAAGTCGCCGCGGATGTCAGATACCATCATCTGAGCAGTCACTCAGACTCTCGTGGTCTCATGGACGTTCTGATGAACATTCCCGGAGACCCCGTGTTCTATGTTGTCCATGGGGAATCAGACTCTTGTGATGCGCTTGCCGAGAAGCTTGAAAAGAAGGGGCGAAAGGCCATCGTGCCCTCTGTCAACGACAGAGTGGAGTTCTAGACCTGCTCCTCTTTCTCGGGCCTCGCCTCAACGATCTGACACTTCACCTGTTGAATGACCGACTCGGCTTTCTGGGGCTCCAAGACTAGTGTGTAGAGGTACTTGCCAGTCCGGAGCTTCAGTTTCACGCTGTCACGACCTCTCTTCACACGACACTCGGCTGCGTCCTCGGTCATCTTGAGGAACTTTTCCACATCATCAATCTGCTTTGGCATTTGTGAGCCCCTTTCCATACTGTGGTTTTCGCTTGTGGACCATTCATGCGGCTAACTTCAGCATAGCATTGTCTTCTACCGACTTCCAGACCGCGGTAGGAGAAATGACTCTGATGGTCCCGTCGGCTGATTCGTCCTGCCCCACGGCCTTTACGTTATAAGAATGTCGGAGTGTTGACAACTGTCACAAGTCGAATTTCCCTGTCCACCAGACGCCTGACTGCTACTCCGTTGCAGAAGTCACGTCCGAAGCTACAAGGGGGTCGTCGCGCCGCCTGATTTGTACGAGCATGGCACACAGAGTCTCCCATGTGCCATTCTCAGCCGTGAGGCACTAGGTCGAAGCCACTTGTGCAACAGAGTTGCATCTCGTCTATTGCGTTCGCAGGTCTGTACTGACGAAATGGATCAGAGCTACCAGAAGAAGAGCCGATGGAGCTGCAAGCATCCAGATTAGGGCGTTGAAAGCATCCAGATTAGGGCGGCCGCCATGGTGTTCGGCGTGTCCCGCTCCACGGTCTACAGTGTGGTGTTACAGTGTCCTACATCTCCTGTGATTTCACAACAGGGCCCCTGACTGCACAACGTTTTTAATCGCTACCACGCAGTTTCAATCAGACAGAGTTTGACACGATAGTCCTGTCCGCCCACATGCAGTACCGGGATGACTTCCCGTGGCCGCAAGGGTGTCAGACCACCGTAGTCTGTGTGTCTACAACAGGGGACAGAGCCTACCATCTTACAGGTTGTTGCTGGATGATTGCCGTGTTCCGGCAATCCTCTGTGCGACGTGTCCAACTCTGAGGCTGCTCTTGCGTGCCCATCAAGGGCAATCGCTTGACTTGGGTCGGTAGTTTAGCTCGGTTATGACACCGCATTCACACTGCGGAAGTCGGGAGTTCGAGTCTCCCCCGACCCACCATCTTGCTCCTTGATTCCTTCTGTTCATGAGTGACCAGTGTCCTGCCTGTCATGATAGTCAAAGTGTATCGCAAGGCTTCAGTACCTGCCTGACTTGCACCAGACACCAGACTTGCAATGACCATGAGCCACTCTACTCACCTCTGTCTGATAGTGATTGGTGGTTCTCGGTCTGCAAGACCGACTGCAAAAGACTGAGAACGACTACTTCTTGCCCCGTTTCTTGGGTCTTAGGTCGCTTCTCTTGCACTTTCTACACTTCTTCGCGCCTAGTGGATTGGTCGCTCCGCAGTCGCGGCAAACTGACTTGTATAGTAAGTAGTGCTGTGCAAGCTTGCGTTTCTCGATGTCAGCGACTGGCATTCTGATGACCTCAATCCTGTGGAACGGACATCCTACGGAACGAGCCCGCTCAGGGTCCTCATTGGTGTCGTATTAAAAGGCTATCGCTCTAGCTTCGAAGGACTCCTAGGCGAGAGAGACCCTGCAGCCTCTCTACACTCCTAGAGCACTTCTTTGAGAATCCTTGCAACATCACTTGGCCGCTCTGCGACCCTGACTCCGGCCGCAGTCAGTGCCTTGATCTTTGCCTCAGCTGTCCCGCTGCTCCCGCTGATTATTGCTCCTGCATGTCCCATCTTCTTTCCTGGTGGGGCAGTCCTACCAGCGATGAAGCCGACGACAGGAATGTCCAGATGTTCCTTGACATAAGCAGCTGCACGCTCTTCAGCGTCGCCACCTATCTCTCCTACGATGACTATGGCCTTGGTCCTCTTGTCCTTCTGGAAGAGCTGCACACCCTCGACCGTTGTGAGACCCACACACGGGTCGCCGCCCATGCCTATAGCAGTGGTGGTCCCAATCTTGGCGCTGGTCATGCCTGCTGCTATCTCGTATGTGAGGGTCCCACTTCTCGACATGAGTCCCACGGGGCCATCCATGAAGACATGTCCGGGCATTATCCCCAGTTTCTGTTTGGCCCCCGGTGTGATTATTCCCGGTGTATTGGGACCTATGACTGTTATGCCCTTCATTCTCGCAGCATGAATCATCCTGATCTCGTCTCTCACGGGGACATGTTCTGTAATGACCACAACAGGATTCAGATCAAGTGATATGGCCTCCAGAGCAGCATCAGCTGCAAAGGGCGCAGGCACGAAGATTACAGATGCTGTAGCGTCGTGTGCGGCCTTGGCCTCCTTCACACTGTCGTAGACTGGCACACCACTGACATCCGTACCACCTTTGCCGGGTGTCACTCCTGCTACGACTTTTGTCCCATACTTCAGCATAGCACTAGTATGGAATGTCCCCTGTGCTCCTGTTATTCCTTGAACTACTACACGAGTCTTACTGTCGACAAGTACCGCCATTAGGACACCTCCCTGACTATCTCTACAACCTTCGCGGCTGCCTCTTCCATCGTGTTGAGAAACGGTATACCCGCATCACGGAGTATTCTCTGACCCTCTGCCTCATTCGTACCGACCATCCTTATGACCATCGGTACCCTGATTCCCTTTCTCTCCCGTGCAGCAACGATGCCCCTTGCAACATCATCACATCTAGTGATGCCCCCCATGATGTTGACAAGTATTGCTTTCACCTTGGGATACATCAGAGCAATGTCTATGCCCTTTTCTACCCGCTCCGCGTCAGAACCGCCGCCCAAGTCTAGGAACGTTGACGCTCTGCCTCCTTGAAGGGCAACTGCGTCAAGGGTGGCCATCGTAAGACCTGCACCATTGCAGATGCAGGCCACATCGCCATCCAGCTCGACATATGCCATCCCGTGTTCCGATGCGGCTCTCTCACGCTCGTTCTGTTCGACTGGTTGCCGGTTGAGTTCTTCAACAGTCTTCTTGTGTCGGTAGAGCGCGCTGTCATCTATGTTTAGTCTTGCATCTGCAGCAAGTAGCCTGCCGTCTTTGGTGAGTATGAGTGGGTTGATCTCCGTCAACTCTACGTCATAGGCCTCTACAACACTCCACAGTCTGAGAAACATGTCTGCGACCTGGTTGATCAGCTTCCCCCTGAAGCCCATAGCGATAGCCATGTTCCGGGCCTCATAGCCTCCAAACCCAAGAAACGGGTCCACATGTGCCTTGATGATTTTCTCTGGGCTCTCGACTGCAAGCTCCTCTATTGACATCCCGCCAGCGGCGCTTCCAATGACGACGTACTTGCGTTCGTTTCTATCAATAGTGATGCCTGCATAGATCTCTTGGGCAATGTCCAGCTTCTCCTCGACGAGGACGGATTCGACTGGAAGGTCACTGATTCTCATTGCAAGAATCTCCTTAGCTACGCTTCCAGCCTCTTCGGGAGTATTGGCGAACTTCACTCCTCCCGCCTTGCCCCTCTTGCCCGCAAGAACTTGGGCCTTGACGACTACAGGCTTTCCCACTCTCTTGGCCACTTCACTTGCCTCTGCGGGAGTCCTAGCTAAGCCGCCAGGAGGCATTGGTATGTTGAAGGTCCGGAAGACATCCTTGGCCTCATGCTCGAACAGCTTCATAATTGATCACCAAAGCAAGGGTCTCTTGTCACTCGCCCTAGGCTCATCCGGGTCCCGTTCTGTTCACCTAAATAAGCTTCACTCCGGCTCTTCGATGAGTGAAACAAGTGTCTTCTGGAGTTCAAAGCTCTCCCTGTTGAGCCCTAATCTGTCGTCGCCCGTCATCAGTTTCAGGAGGATTGCGTTCGTGTAGTGAAGCTCCTCGATGATGTTCTCCAGAACTCCTGCCATGTCCTCCTCGCAGGCCAGTTTCTGTATGTTTCCCAGCTGTACGCCATCAAGGACGCGTCTTACCAGTGCCTTTGAGTGCCCAGTCCTTGTCGCAACGACTCCTGTGAGGATGTCCTTGAGGTCACCGGAACCTGCCTTCGTGGCTCGCATGACCTTCTGGGCGTCCTTCACAGGTACACCGAGAACCGTGACGTTCGCGCCAAGAGTCGTGCATTTGACACTCTTCCCGCTTCTTGTCACGAGTCCGTCCTGCTCAAGTTCACTTAGCACACTCATGCCTCGCAGCGACTGAAGCACGACAGAGGTAGCGTATGGCTTGGTCTCAGGGTTGCGCATCGCAAAGCCAGCGAATTTGACTATGTGTTTGCATAGCCTGTGTCGGCTTGCTCCTTGGTACTTCCATGACTCACAGGAACAGGACACGCCCTCAGCAGCCTTCAATGCTACGTAGTGCCAGATCTCTCTTGTGCCACTGTGGATCAGTCCCTCTATCTTGACTGGTGTGACCGAGACCAGCTTCACGCTGGAGTCGGGAATCTCCTCGGCCCTCCTTGTGATTGACGCAGTGGCCCTGAGAGCAAGAAGAGACTGTGCGTCCCCCTCTCCGTCCAACAACAGCCCCGCCTGTGTCATCCCCAAGAAACGGTTCTTTGCGGCCCAGTAGGTCCTGCTCAGGACTACGAATGGGTTCTCGTTCTCAACACCAGTCCTGCAGACCTCACTGAGCACAAGGTCCTCTAGGTTCTCCGGTTGGTCCATAGTGCTGTCCACTTCTCCAACCCTTGGGACTATGGTCCCATCCTCCTCGGTGACAAAGTACTTGTCTACAACTCTCCGTTTCTCTGCGTCGCTGTCAACAATGACCATCCCGAATGCCTCGTTGTCCTTTCCTGTTCTGCCAGCCGAATAGAGAAGGTCCGTCACCTCCCACTCGGGCAGCATCATGGGTTCACGTTGGTCTGACGACGTTTCTGTGTCATGCCCAGCATAGACCCCTAGGAGAAAGACGACAGTCGCCTGCAGGCCGCTCGCAATTGCAAAGCCTGCTGGCATCATGATGACTGGTATCTTTCCTGCCTCCCATGCCTCTGAAACAACCCTCCTCTGCGATCTGGGTAGGCCTTCATGAAGTATGGCAACACCCTTTCTCAGTACCCCAACTAGGTCCCTCGTCTGTCTACATTCAGGAAAGAAGCGTCCTATGCTCCTAGCGAGGTCCAGTAGCACATCCTTGGTCTCTGGACGCATTCTCAGGTCTAACCGGTCAGAGTCCGACATATCCTCGCCAGTCACCAGCTGCTTTGCCAAGTTCTCAGCAGCATGAACTCCCGATGTCAGAATCATGACCTGACCGTTCCTGTGGTAGACGAACTCGATGAGGCTGACAAGTGACCTGTGCAGACTTTCAAAGACCTTTACGCTGAAAATCCTCTTCACTTCGGGTCTGGGGTCCTTCACAACCTCTGCAGACAGCCACTGGCGCACGGTCTCAATGTCGGCTATCGGCCTGGTGACTGCAACAATCTGTGGTTGTGTCGCGACTCCCTTCAGCGCCACCAGTATCGACTCGAGAGGTGCACCTGCGGTCTCATGCCCAATGAGGTCCACACGCTCTACGAGGACTATCGCTACTCCCTCTAGTAGCTCAGGGTGTGCTCTGAGAGCAATACTGAATGACTGATATGTACCAACTGTGATTCTCCCATGCCTAATCTCCAGTCCAGTCGCACTCTTCCTCCGGATGATTGACTTGACCTCTATACCCAGTCGTCCACATCTAGCTCCGATGGACCTCAGGCGCTTCTCTGCCTGATGTGGGTTTGGACAGAGGACAACTGCTCTGGCTCTGAAGTCCGATGCCACACGATTGATCACTGCTATCTCAGCAACGTCGTAGGCCTCATCGAAGTCATGTGTGACCAGTATCTGGTTCTCTCCCCTCATGAGTCCCGCATGCAAGGCGCTCTGTTGGAATTCGGTCAGTCTGACAAGTCCTTGACGCCTCAGTATCTCCAACAGACCGGGGTTTATACGCTCGAGCTCGAGTTCCATCAAAGTGCTCGTTGTTCTATCACCCCTGTGGTATTGCTTCTGAGGATTGGTTCATTGTTGTCTTCATCAACTATTATATCTTCTCAGGCTCTAATCATTAGGCTGCAGGACTGTGGAGAAAGGTTTATTCCTCGCCCCTCGGTCATCTCTGCAGGTTTTCATATGGAGATTGCGTCTGCGATTAAGACCTGTGAGATAACGAAGGCGGCGGTTGTTGACACATCTGGACGGAAGATTGGACACATCTCAGACCTCACATTCAAGTTCGACGGCCGGTTGAAGCTCTCTCAGTTCATACTAGCTGGTTCACGTATAGAGGAGTTCCTAGAGAGAGCGCGACTGCGGCCCGACAGAGACCCCGTGTTCGATGCATCGTTCATCAAGCGCATTGACTCAAAGAAGGTGTACCTAGGGACCAGCGTGGACGAGATGAAGACCACCCTTGACTCGGATGCGATCCCTCAAGGTGAGATACGCTTCTCTCGCTTTGAGAAGCTGGATGTCGTGGACAAGGCCGGAGTCAAGGTTGGTAGACCAATTGATGTTCACTTCGATACAGATGGCACCACATCCATAATTGTCGGTGGTCCCTTCCTGGAAGAGAAGCTTGAAGCCATTGGCATCAAGAAGGACATTGACATCATTGTGCCCGACGTTGTGATTCAGTCAGTCTCAGATTGCATTAAGCTGTCAGTTTCGAAAGAGGAGCTGGCAACAACAATGGAGTCTGCTCTGAAGGATTTGGTGTCAGAGGTCAGACGCGCGCGTGATTCAAAGGCCACACAGAGGTCCATTGCGAAGGTGCATCTCTTCACTCAGAGGCCACTCTAGACTCAATCGGAGAGATTCAACTCTGTATAGACTGAGAACTGTCGCAGCTGAGCTGAATACAAGAGTACAAAAGGCAGTTCTCGGGTGTCGCTAGAAACCAGTTATGGCCGAGGGTTGTATCGGTCACTGTGCCCTGAGGACTGAAGAAAATGGCCTTTGTAGCTACGAGAGACTCGAGCTTCCGAATACTACTGAAAGATGGTTTCAAGGTCCGACCTGGATCTGCCTTCTTCTGTGGCTTCCACGGACTCGGCGAAGTGGGCTTCCTAAGTACTGCACATCTGACTCGTGCACTGAATGCTGAGAGGGTGGGTTTCATCAAGAGCGATATGCTCCCGTTGTTTGTTTCGATGGAGAATGGGCGTCTGGCTCTCCCATTTGAGATATACTCACACGAGAAGATGGTCTTTCTCGTTCCGAGATTTCAGCCCCACCAGTCTGAACAGTGGCAGTTCATAGACCAGCTGGCAAAATGGATTGTCGAGCAGGATTTCTCGGAGGTGGTACTCCTTGGAGGACTCGACGCAAGCTTCAAGGAAGACGAGGAGGATATGCGATGCGTGCCGACGACTGCCTATCTCCCCCTTATGCAGAAATGGTCCATTCCACTGCTCGAAGAAGGCCTCTTCGTTGCAGGTCCACTGGCTCTCCTACTTGCCGAGCTCGAGATGCGTGACTATCCTGCGATAGGTCTGCTCACGTATGCTACAAGAGGTCGTCCTGACCCGGGCTCAGCAGCGAAGATGCTGGAGAAGATAAACGAGATCTATGACATCAATGCCAATGTTGACCAGCTTCTAGAGGAAAGCAAAGAGATTGAACGACTCGAGAAGATGAGGAAGTCCATCGAGTCTGACGATAGAACGACTGACATGTTCGTCTAGGCTCTGACGTACCATCCAATGTCGATGAGATTCCTTGCGACCAAGTCCTCTCTGGAGAGTCTGTCCAGTCTTGCGATGTCAACGGAGAGGGCTGCGACTCCAAGGCAGACGCCGTCCTCGTCCTCGACAATCACCCTCTGGTCCCTCACTAGACCCGGTGCCGCTCTCACGACTGATTCTCGCAGAATGCCTCTGCCGTAAGTGAATGCCTCCGCGCCCCTCTTGGAAACCACTATCTTACTCTTGGTGGACGTGGCAATCCGTTCAGCAGCACAAATGCTGAGTTTCAATTGACCGTCAGCGAGGTCTCCCAACCAGACCCCCATTGAGTTGATTGTGAACGCGTTCCCGTCAATTGAAAAGTACCTCTCCCAGTCTGGTGGGATTGCGAATATGGAGTCCTTCCTCTCACTTGACACGACAACTATCATCAGACCTGCACACAGATGTGCCGCGGACCCCCTTCCGAAGTCCCTGTCAATCTGTTCTTCAACTACACTCCAGAGTTCAGGGTCGATTGGTTTTACTGTCATGCTTCATGCATTACCTCTGTGGTCTCACTCTTTCTTCTCAACCATCCTTGGTCAGTTTGCAGATGAAGAAGCCCTCAGTTCCGTGTCTGTGCGGGAGAAACCTGCGGGCCTGAACAAGGCGCCCATCCAATTCCACTCCGTAGGGTGAAGAGTATCCCGGGTCACCAAACTCCATAGTGATGGGTGCGACAGACAAGTCGGAGTGGCGCCTGAGGACTCCATCGACCACATACTCTCCCTCCTCGGGTGCAATGGAGCATGTGGAATACACCAATACGCCGCCGGGTGCTAGAGCAGCGACTGCCAAGTCCAGCATCTCTTCCTCCCGAGTTGCGCAATACCTCAGATCCGCCATTGTCTTACTAGTCTTCCTCGTAGGATCAATTGGTATCAACCCCTCTCCTGAACAGGGCGCATCGAGGAGTATGCGGTCCGGGTCTAGTCCAAGAGCAAGCACCTTCTTCGCATCCCCTCTCAGTACTATCGCATTGGTCACGCCACAGCGTTGCAGGTTCATCTCGAGTGCTCTTATTCGCAGCCTGTCTTGCTCCACAGTGAAGATTGTGCCGGTGTTGTCCATCAACTGAGCCAGATGAGTTGTCTTTCCACCTGGTGCTGAGGCAAGGTCAACCACCACCTCTCCCGCCTGAGGTTCCAGTACTCTTGCCACAGTCATCGAGGGCACTCCCTGCACATAGTAGAACCCGCGCATGTGCTCAAGAAGCGACCCGGGTGAAGTCCCATCGAAATCAGCCCAAAGCCCTTCTGGCAGCCAGTTGACGGGCTCTGTAATCACATCCTTTGTTCGCAGTATCTCCCGGAGAGTGGCCGCATCCGTCTTGAGTGTGTTGACTCTGATGGAACTCCTGACTGGTCGCTCACATGCCTCTATGAACTGGAGGGTTTCGTCCTCTCCCCAGAGCGCAAGATACCGTTCAATCATGTATTCAAGATACCCATGCTTGATGGCGAGTTCTCTTGCCTTCTCTCTGTTTGGCCTCCTAGACATCTGTTGCTCCACTCCATGGCATTTCGGCCTTGTGTGTCATGCTCTGTTCACTCATACTATGGTCTACTGTTGAGCTGCGCGGCAAGCTGATTCACATCTGGCGGAATCACCGGCACCTCTCCAGCTAGTCTTGCGGCCGTTTCCAAGTCCTTGAAGCCAGAACCCGTTATTGGGACCAGAACCGTATCGGTCGCATCAATCACACCGTCTCCCAAGAGCATCTCCAACCCCGGAAGGGCGGCCACCCCGCTGGGTTCTGCAAAGATTCCTTCAGTCTTTGCAAGACGCGTGACGTATTGCTCAATCATCTCATCCTTTACTGCGACTGCAGTCCCCCCTGTGGCTTTCAAGTACTTTATTGCTGCGTCCCAGTCCCAGGGATATGGGTCTGCCAGTCCTCCTGCAACTGTCATCGGTTCACCCCACCGTTCTATGGTTTCAGAGTGTCCTTCTCTTCTTGCCGCCCGGACGATTGGTGCACACCCTTCTGGTTGAACCACCACCGGTCTGGGCACATCATCAATGAGCCCCATGTCTCTGAACTCCAACAGCCCCTTCATTGTGCCAGCCATCAGACCCCCGCTGCCAGTCGGAAAGAGTATCCAGTCCGGCGGGTCCAGTCGCATTTCGCAGGCCACCTCATACCCCAGCGTCTTCGTGCCCTCGAACTGAAAGCAGTTGAACGGCCCGAACGACGGGACAGGTGTCCATCCGAATCTGTTGCAGGCCTGTTCTAGCAGGTCTGTTGTCGGGTCAACACCCTCTCCAGATGAGCGGACTCTAAAGACATCCGCGCCTAGTGTCTTGAGGTGGACCAGCTTGGCCCTTGGGGCAGCTTCGGGCACTAGTACGACCGCCTTGAGTCCTGCGCTGGCCGCATAGGCTGACATTGCAGCAGCCGCATTCCCTGAGGATGCGGCCACGACGCACCTCGCGCCGTCCTCGACCGCCCTACTCACACCCACAGATACAGGCCTGTCCTTGAATGAGCCCGTCGGGTTCAGAGTCTCATTCTTCAGGAAGAGTCTATTCAGACTCATCAACTCGGCGAGTCTCCTGCTCTTTATGAGGGGCGTGTCGCCTTCTCCCAAGTATACATGACTCTTCGCACTCCTCAACGGCATCAAGTCGATGAATCGTCGTACCCCTCCAGACCTCTTCTCAATCACCTTCCACGAGATGACCTCCTTGAGTCCCTCGATATCCAATGTGATGTCTATACGTCCTCCGCACCCATCATTACATGGTACGGTGTCCAAGTCATAGGTCTTCCCGCACTTTGCACACTTAAAGTCCCTGAACCGGGAAATGCGAGAGCTCATGTGATGGTCAGTCTGAATCACACGTTATCTTAGTTGTGTTTCACCAGCAGACCTATCAGTCTGTACTCATGACTCGTGAGGAGTATGGTTTCAACCAGACCCATCGAGGTCGAGGTCAAGCTTCCAGTCCAGGCTGACAGGGTTGCTGGACTGTGTGCAAGACTTGAGGCTCTCGCCGCGCGCCGGCTCAACGAAGAGGATCACGAGGACATCTACTTCGCACACCCTACAAGGTCATTTGCACAGACAGATGAAGCTCTGCGGTTGCGGAAGCGAATCCCAGTTGATGCAACAGTCCCTGTACCCCTCCCACAACTGACATACAAGGGACCCAAGCTAGACAAGACGACGAAGACCCGGCAGGAGTCCACAGTTGAGGTCAGCAACTCTGAGTCGCTCCTCGAGATTCTTGAGAGCTTGGGCTTTAGGAGGATGGGAACTGTACGGAAACATCGGGTGTTCTATGATTTGGATGGGACCGTGGTCAGTCTGGACCGAGTGGACCAGGTCGGTACATTTGTGGAGGTTGAGATGATTGCCCGTGATGAGTCCGAAGTCCCCAGAGCGAGGGAGCGCGTGTTCACTGTCATCAAGAGTCTCAACCTGAATCCCGCAGACTCCGTGAGAGAGTCGTACCTTGAGCTGCTGTTGGCCCGTATGGGCGAGTAGACTGGTCATATTCGGCTTTCAGCTGGTTGACAAAGGATACAAGTAGCCCATGGCGTTCCGCTGCCATCCTCTTCCCTGTGTCGGTGTACATATGCTCCTGAAGCCTGAGCAGTTTCTCCTCTGCATGCGCCAGAAATCCTTCAATGCCTCTTCCTGAAGCCACCGCTTCTGCAATTGCTCTGTAGATGCCAATAGCCCCCATCGCATCTAGTCTGTCCGCATCGCTGAGAATCTCCCCCTCACGCGTGACTGGTCTAAGTCCTTCGCTGAACCGATGGGTCCTAATTGCATCCACGACCTGCTCGACTTCTGTGTCCGAGTATCCTATTCGCGACAATATCCCCCTGCTCATCTCTCCGGAGACTATCGAGTGGGAAACTCCGGTGGTCTTCTCCTGCGGCCTGCCGATGTCATGAAGCAGAGCAGCGGCAGCAAGTACCCGAGAGTTCACGGCCATCTCTTTGCCTATGGTCATGGCGATTGAATACACACGGTGTACGTGATCGATGGTATGTGCGCCATGCTCTGAGTCACAGAGTACACGCTCGACAATGGAACTGAGTTCCTCAAGTTGCAATCTATCCATCTTCGATTCTCCATTCAATCCAGCAATGCGCTCTTGTGTTCTATTGCAGGGACAGAACGAGCAGCGGTCTAGGAGTATGCCTCACAAGAAAGCCTTTAATGGTTCAGGTCGGAATAGCTAGAGGTAGTGTGCCTCTGCCCACCTTTGAGGCCGCAAGAGCCGCTGCTCACGCCCAAACGAGAGTGATACCCGTTGATTTCAACTGTTACCGCAGACAGAAGAAAGGCTGGCATCACAACAGTAATCAGCTCCCTTATCCTTCTCATGACAGTGGTATGGGCCACGACTTCGTTTGTGCTAGTGCAGTTCACTCAGCCGCGCACTGAGACGCCCCACGAACCTCTCTCGGATATGATGCCATGGCCATATGACATACCTTGGGCCGGTGGGCGCTCAAACTGGTTTGAGAATGTGAACTACACAGACCTTCCCTTGGATCAGCAACTGCCTGAGGACCTCCTTCAACAGCTTGAGAACATAGTCTTCTATGTTGCGCCTCAGGACCCTCCCCAACTGTGGCGTACTGGTGCATACGACGCATATGATGGGTCACGATGGACCAAGACCTTGGAGAGCAGAAGAGACCTGAACTCTGCCGAGCTCGTGTCTAGATCCTACGCGGAGTCTCTCGGCAACCAGATTTACACTGTCATAGTCAATGTGACAGCGGGCCCAGTAGTGGGCGACATCGAGCTACCTGTTCTCTTTCCACAGACCCTGATTGTTGAGGACTCTTTCCGTACAGGCTCCATAGTCGGTGGTTCGTTCCAATATGACAGCGAGAGTCGACTGATCAACTATGGTCTGAAATCAGACGAGTATGGAACGGTCCTATTCAGCCCACTTCTACAGGCTCCAACGGGCTCGAGTGTCTTGGTCAGCTATGAGGTCACGTATGTCAACCAGGACCTCTCTAGTGTGGCTGCCTCTGCTCTGCCAGGTTCTAATGCACCATCCGAGATTCGTGACATGTATGGTCTTCCTGCTCTGAGTGGGGTCTCACTCACCCCTGCGGTGATTGGTAACATAACTCAGTTCCAAGGCAGCGGAAGCAATGCTTATGAAACCGCGATGATTGTGAGTAACCATTTCCAGACTGCTTATGATCTCATTCTCAGTGATCCGGAAGTCTTCGAGCGTCCTTCTAGTGGCCAAGAGGTGACAGACTGGTTCCTTGCACGGAATGGTGGGTTACCAATGGACTTTGCCACGGCCTATTGCGTCTTCATGAGGTACTTGGGCATACCTGCGCGACTGGCTATGGGATATGCCATTGGAGACCCTGAGGGAGAGTACAGGACCGTCCGAGTCAGACACATGATGTTTTGGGCGGAGGTCTACATTCCAATGAGTGGATCCGAGGCAGGCACATGGATACAAGTCCTGCCAATGGCTCTTCCCGATGACATGGGCGGATCTGAGATTCCTGAGAACACTGACCCCGGAAGCGTGCAGCTATGGGTCTGGCATAGCGAGGTAGGTACAGGATGGATCCGAGTAGGGGATCAGTTCGAGGTGTACGCATCCATCATCTTCAATGGTATGCCTGTGGCGACGGGCGACACACTCATCTTCCGAGACGTGACCGACAACCGATTGATGGGGTCTGCAGAAATCAACCCGACGACACGTGTTGCAACGCTGTACTACTCCTTCCCCTCCAGTGCCAGTGCTGGGTTGCATAACCTTAGTTGTGTCTACCATGCAGCCAGCTTCGATGTGTACAACTTCACCCTGATTTATGCGGTTGCAAGCCCCGACCCACTTGCTATGCCAGCAGAGACTATCAGCTTTGCACCAAGTGAAGTCGTCGACATGAACCTCAAGCTCGGTTTGGACGACTACATCGCATATTGGGATGACATAATCCACGTTCATGGGCTGATGACTGTCGGTGGCAACCCAGTTGACGGTTCAACCCTCGTCAACAATCAGATGCAGATAATGTGGGACGAGAGCTGGATTGGCAATGCCACGATTCTTAGCGACGGGACCTATGAGTTTGATATCTCTGTCAACCCCGTTAGCTCCAGAATGACACTGGGATACCACTTGGTATGGTCCAGTTATGCTGGGGAGTACCAAGGTTCTATCCCTGTGCTGCTACCTGCCCGGTCCGCAGACAACTCAACGGTCGAGGTCTGGGGCAAGGCTCGGGTCCAGCTGTGGGTCGCCCCCACAGAGGCCTCCCGCGGCTCCACCCTTCACTATCAGGGGCGTTTGCGTCTGCTCAACGGAACCTATCTGGCCTCGCAGCCGATTGGGCTGTTCTTCGATGAGACCAAGTTTGATACCGTGCTGACCAACTCAACAGGCGGCTTTGTAACTGACTATGTTGTACCCACCTCAACGACAATTGGTTTCCATACTGCAATCGCCAATTGGACTCCTTTTTTCATTCAGCGAGTAATAGGTAACTGGAGCAACTCCGTCGATGTAGAGATTGTGATGCAGTCCGCTCAGCTCTCAATCAACTCCACGCCCTCCAGTCCTGAGGTTGTTCACTTCCTGGAGGACATCGTGATTGAAGGTCGGCTCACAGACGAGCTCAACGGGTCTGGAATAAGTGCGAAGACGGTCCACATATGGTGGAATGAGGGCGGCAACTTGACATACCTCGGGAACACTACGACGAATGCATATGGCGACTACCAGTTTGTATACACTGTTCCCATTGGGTACATCGGTTCAGTTTCCTATTGGTCTGAGTGGATCTCTGATGTGCCTAATTATGATGGCGCAACATCACCGGTCCTGTCCATCTTTGTGACAAACTACATGACCAACCTGACCATCTTCTCCGACTCCTCCTACTATCATCTAAACGAGACCGCCCATATCTGGGGCTTCTTGACCTTCGAGAATGGGACACCGATTTCAAGCCGGAATGTCTCCGTCTACTGGCTCAACTCGACCACTCTGCTCTCCTTCAATACAACGACCAATGGCCTTGGCCGGTACGACTTGTTCTATCCACTGTCTCTGAGTGATGGTCCTGACACCGTCCAGGTCGCTGCCCATTTTGTGTCATGGACCCCGCTGTACAACGACTCCAGTGCATTGCTTGCTCCCCCTCTCACACTCCAGTTGTACCAGATGGACCTCACAGCTTCACTGGACAACACTCTCTATCATCTTGACGAGGTCATCCATGTCTCAGGAACACTGTCCTTTGTTCAGAACGGGGCACCGATTGCAGGGGCGACAGTGTGGGTTCATTATCAAGACAGTGCGCTGAATCTTCAGGTGTTTCAGAGGACTACAAACGGACTGGGTCAGTACTCTCTCTACTACAACTGCACGACTGCTGACCCCCTTGGAACGGTCCGCATCTGGGTCACATACTCTGCTACGAACCCGCTCTGGGACAATGGTCAATCTGACAATCAGACTGCCACCCTGATACTGTACGCTCTGACGCTCACGACGTCAACGAACTCGACTTCCTACCATCTTAATGAGACCGTATTGGTCTACGGAGTACTGACATTCACACACAACAGCACACCCATTCAAGGAGCAGTCGTCACGGTCTATTGGAGATGGGACAACGGGACTGTGCACAGCTATCTTACAAACCCGACCAATGCCACCGGACACTTCACATTCTACTACAACCTGTCCGTGTCCAGCGACCGAGCAGGCACTGTCACAATATGGGCAGCATACAACTCCACAGCCCCTCTCTGGGCAGACGCGGACTCCTATCCGGGGGTCACAGTGAGCCTCGTTCTCTATGCGGTCGAGCTGAGTGTTGTGTCACCCGGGTCTGTCTACTTGGACGAGAGCCTAGTGATTGAGGGCACCCTGACGTATCAGGGTGGTCAACCTCCCATCGTGGCTGAGCTTGTCAGGCTGTTCTTGCTTGAAGGTCCTGACTGGGTATTGATTCACCAGATGCCGACAAATGCCACAGGGGGATTCAGGTATGTATACACTTTCACGCCAACTACACAAGGACCGGGCATGTACCAGTTCAAGTGGAACTACTCATCTAGCGATCCCCTGAGAAGCAGTGCAGAGACTCCCTTTTCGGTCAATGCCCTCAGACATGATGTGAACATGGAGTTCTCGGTATATCCTCTTACCACATACCTGAACCAGTCACTCCTACTCTATGTCCGCCTGTACTTTGACAACGGCTCTGCGTTGAGTGATGCCAACTTCTCTGTATTCTGGAGCAATCATACTCATGACTTGGTCATTCTGGTCGGGACTACGAACTCGACTGGTGAGTGGGAGTATCTGTACACGGGGTTCCGGCTCCACACTGACCTATCGCCGAGTCTGTATGTGGAGTTCGATGGCTCCCCAATCCTTGAGAACAACCGGTCAGACGACATTGGAGTGAGCTTGGAGCGTTGGCAGACGCTGATAACAGGACTTGATACAGGTGGCGTCACCAGCATCTATGTCACCCAGACACTATACATCAGCGGTGTTCTGTGGTATGACCTGCCTATCACGGATATCCCCTACGGAGATGCACAGGTGGTCATACTACTTGATGGGTCTCCTATTGGCATCACATCCTCTCTAGGTGACGGTTCATTCGAGTACGCTTGGCTTGTGCCACAGAACCTCTCCACCCTAGGAGTTCACCAGATCTCGGCAGCCTATGTTTCATCATTCAACTGGATTGCCAGTTACACAAGCAGTTCAATCGGCGTGAACATCACGGCATACGTGCTGACCTGGGTTGTCAACAGTCCTTCAATTGTCTATCGTGGCGAAGACTTGGTTGTGACGGGCACATTATCTCTTGACAATGGGACCTCTCTAGTCGGCTATACCGTCTGGCTTGTTCTCGCTGGAGAATACGTGACGGGCAATGTGACTGGCGGCGGAGGCGCATTCTTGCTCTCATACATTGTGCCTTGGAATCGGGTTGTCGGCCCTGCCTCACTCTTTGTCGAGTTCGATGACCCGGGTGGTGTTCCATTCTGGAACATGGCATCTGACGAGCAGTCCGTGACCTTGAGAGACCTGATCAATATCGACTTGGACCCTCAGAGCGTATATGTCGTCAACCATGGCAGCTCCCTGACTGTCAGCGGCCGGGTCACGAATGGAGGCGGCAATGTCGCCGGAGTACCTCTGGTGGTCTTTGTCGATGTTGCCCCCGGCAGTACGACATTCTACAGTCAATCGGATGGCACCTTCTCTATTGACCTCTACGTCGAGTACGGTTTGCCAGTCGGTACATACACATTGAGCGTCACCGTGGACAGTCCCTATTACGATATCCTAGGAGAGAACGAGACATGGTCTGTCCGTCTTCATCTGACCACGGTGATTACGATCTCTATTACTATCCCTCAAGACGTCATGCCCGGTGAGGAGATAGTAGTCCTTGTGAGTCTTGTTGATGAGTATGGCGCTCCTGTCAATGGAGCGGTCGAATTCTCAGTCGGCAGTGTCGTGATTAACACTTCCAGCATCTTTGCGGCAGTACCTACTGCCGTGAGACTGACCATTCCCGTGTCATGGTCTGGGGGTAGCGGCCACTTTGCAGTGGCTGTGACATACAATGGCAGTGACTACATTGATGGAGACAGCGCTCAGACTGTATCGACCTTTCACATATTTGCGGATGCGGTCTTCACGGTGACCAGCCCAGCAGCAGTTCAACTCACAACACAACCTCTGGTCGTCAACGGCATCCTGAAGGATGATCTTGGCAATCCGATAGTTGGTCGTCGCGTATACGTCCGTGTGGGTGAAACGGATGTGTACAGTGCCCTGACGGACCTGTCTGGTCGCTTCTCATGTGTCATCGATGCGAGCCCGGCAGCAGGTACGTACACTTATACGCTCTCGATTGCTGGAGCGAACGAGCATCAAGCTGGCCCGTTCACAGTCATGATTCAGACAAACACAGGTGGTAACATGCAACTCCAAGAACTTCTCATACCGCTGATAGCAGTGGCTGCTGCTGCGGTATCTGTACTTCTTTACTTGTACTATGTCCGTGGTCTGGGCAGAAGAGCCACTCGGACCACAGGTGTTGACATCAGGGACAAGCTCAGAAACATCAGAAAACTCGCAGACTCCGGAAAATACTCTGCAGCAATCACTCTTGCCTACCGGACCTTCGAACAGATGTGCGGGATGAAGATGGGGTCCGAACGCCTCAGTTCTGAGACATCGCGCGAGTATGTCGAGCGCGTCCTCAAAGCCATCCCACTCGACGGGGCTGCTGTGGAGGAGTTCATGCAGAGCTATGAGGAAGCACGCTTCTCACGCCACGAGATACCGCGAGAGCAGTGTGAGCGGGCCATCAAGACCTTCACAGACCTGTACCCTCGCGTCGATACTGGTGTGATGACCAAGTAGTGAGTGGTGGTTCGAGACGGCGGCCAAACAAGCGATGTGGATTATACTGTTTGTCTTGACATGGCTACCAGTTGGTATCCTAGTCCTTGAGAGCGCCGGCGGAGTGCAGGAGTCCTACAGTTATGACTTCAGTATCTACAATGAAGAATGGAATGGGCTCAGCGACTTTCGAGTACAGATTGAGTCGACAGGACGCGAAACGATGTCCATACAGTCTGTCGTCAGCGTCGTGACTCGCCTGAGAGGTCAAGCCATACTTGTAATTATGGGCCCTGTAAAGGACTTCAGCGCTGAAGCCGCCTTTGTCTTCTGGGATCACCTATCTCAAGGCGGAGGCCTATTGATAGCAGATGACTTTGGAACCGCAAACTCCTCTTTGGCCATCTTGAACCTTCTACTTGCAGGTTCTCTTGGTGGCTCTGGTCTACCTATCGAGAGCTTGGTTTCCTTTACGGGTGGCGTGCTTCTAGACTTAGACTCCTACGATACGAGTCCAAAGCTACCTGTGATTACCCGTTTCACACCCGGTCTGGACGGAGGCGCACTCACCCAGGGCGTCACCAGTCTGCATCTGAACTGGGCAACCGCACTCAGTCCCAGGTCTGCTATGGGTTTCGCAGGAGTTGCATGGACGACCCAGAGGGCATGGTGCGATACTAACATCAGTGACCCCTCTCCCTATCCGGATGAGAACGAGTGGAGTGGTTCACTGCCGGTCGCCGGTGCAATCGACCTCGACCTCCTCCTCCAGGGTGAAGAGACACTTGGAAGAATGGTTGCAGTCAGTGACCCGAGTCTCTTCATCAATGATATGCTGGGTCGGGGCAGCAACAGTGTGTTCGCTGCAAATGTCGTGAACTGGCTCAGCAGAGGTAACTCCTCATTGCCAGTGGTGTTCTGTGAGACGCTTCTGCCTGTGCCCTTTACTTCGGCTGAGTTCATGTATGGAGTCTATCTCGGCCGAGTCCTGTTCTTCGCCACACTTCCATTCTTCTATGTCGTTGCTCCACTCTTTACAGTTGTTGGACTACGGCGGTACATTCCTGACCCGAAGAAGCCTGAGGTAAAGTCGATGTCAGAGGTCTTCCTCAGGAAGGGACAGACTTACTTCAGCGAGAGAATGGCATACTATCGTAGCGTCGGCAACTACGCCCGAGTCGTCAAGATGCTGTATCGGAAGCTTGTACGGGACTTGAAGAAGACATATGGCTGGGCCGACTACGACCCAAGAAGGCTGTGGTCAATCCTCTCGTCCAGAGAACGTACACTCAGAGAAGACGACTTCCACAGAACAATCAAGAGAATCGAAGAGATATCAGCCCGTCCCTTCATGAAAATCAAGGAGAATGAGATGATGAATCTCTTCTTCTTCATACGAAACATCCAATCACTCCTAGTCGAATCAAAAACGTGAGGTAGACATGAGAAAATGAGCACTGAGGAAATTGAAAGCACCGGCCTGGCCTCGTCAGGCCCCATGAGCATCCCTGAGGTGCACGAACTGACCTCGGAAATAGTGCGCGAGTGTCAGCGAGTCATCGTCGGCAAGACTGATGCGCTGAGGGACACGCTCATTGCATTCCTGTCAAACGGACATGTGGTACTAGAGGGAGTGCCAGGCCTTGCTAAGACCTACATGGCACGCACCTTTGCTTCTATTCTGGGCTGCGCATTCAAGCGAATTCAGCTCACTGTCGACACCCTGCCAGGTGACATACTTGGAGGAAACGTCTTCAACCAAGCGAGTGGCGAGTTTTACTTCCGCAAGGGTCCCGTATTCGCCAATCTTGTACTTGCTGACGAGATCAACCGTTGTCCGCCGAAGTCACAGAGTGCTCTCCTTGAGGTAATGGAGGAGCGCCAAGTGTCTATTGAAGGTGTGACCCGGAAGCTGCCTAACCCGTTCCTGATCATTGCCACCCAGAATCCAATAGAACAGGAGGGCACATATCCTCTTCCGGAGGCACAGCTCGACCGTTTCATGTTCAGACTGATACTGGACTATCCTACTGACAGTGAGGAGTCCGAGGTCATACGTCGTAAACACCTTGGGGAGGCAACGGACCTCAGAGTGTTGGCCAACCCCGAGACGATAGTGCGAATGCAGGATGCATGTAAGACGGTATACTTGGATGAGGACGTCATAAACTACATTCGGGACATAATAGTCCGCACGAGAAACGATCCTCAGATTCTCTTGGGTGGCTCGCCACGAGCTTCTCTGGTCCTGATGAGCGCTTCAAAGACGCGGGCTGCAATGCATGGTCGCGACTACGTGATTCCAGAGGATGTCCGCAGACTGACTGTCCAGACCCTGAACCACAGGCTCATGCTAAAACCAGAGGCCGAGCTCGAAGGACTGTCAATCGAACGGGTCATCTCAAAGATCCTAGGAGAGGTTGATTGCCCCAAGTAGGCTCATTTGCCATGCCAGAGGGAAGAGGACGTGATCACACAGAGAGGCTTTGCAATGGCCTTCGCAGGGATATTCCTGCTCACCAGTGGGTTTGCCTACACCAACTTCTACCTCACGACACTGGGTGTCTATCTCATCGTTGGCCTTGTAGTCACACTGCCTCTCTTTGCTCTGACCGCGAACATCTCCGGAATTGAGGTTCAGCGTCGGGTTGACAAGACAAAGGTCTTCTCAGGGGACTTTCTGCGGGTACAGGTGAGGGTGAAGAACACCTCTCGTCGTCACTTTGACTTCATAGAGGTCTGGGATCAGTTCCCAGAAACCTGGGTCCTGGCAATCGGCGAGAACTCTATCGCCTCAAGGATTGAGCCGGGCGGCAGCATCACTTTCTCCTACATAGTGCAGGTGCGTATGAGGGGGCGCTACTACCTAGGTCCGACGGAAGTCATCATGCGTGACAGAGTGGGCCTCCATTACTATAAGCGTGAGGTCGAGGCGAAGACCGAGATCTTGGTCTATCCCACATGGAAGGACGTTCGAAGAATGGAGTCACTTGGGAAGCAGCGCCAGCTGGGACTGATGTATGGTGCTCATCGGGCCAAGGTCGTCGGAATGGGTACCGACTTTGCAGGGTTCAGAGACTACATCCCAGGCGATGCCTTTCGACTCATAGACTGGAAGGCCACTGCTAAGCATGGGGACATGATGGTTCGGCAATTCGAGATGGAAAAGAACATCCAGATTGTCTGTATGGTGGACACGTCCGGCAGCATGGGGAACGGTTATCCAGAGAACACTAAGCTGGAGTACGCAATCAGAGCTGCAGTCCTCCTGTCGTACATGGGGCTTGAGAGAAAAGACCTACTGGGCACATGTGTGTTCTCTGACTTTGTGCACTCCTTCGTTCCACCGGGTTCAAACCCAAGTCACATGTATGACATCCTCGAGTCTCTTGCAATGGCATCACCGGGTGGCTGGAGCGATTATGAGACCGCAGTCAGTCATGTCGTCCGCCAGCTGACGAAACGTACTCTGTTCATATTCCTCACTGACCTTGAGGAGAGTCCAGCTCCGTTGATCAACGCAATGAAGACAGTCGTGGCAAATGGTCACCGGGCCCAGATCATAAGTCCCTTCGGACCTTGGTTCGAAGCACCCGTGGGTCAGTTTGGTCCTGTCGAGAAAGTGCTAGCCGAAGCGGTTTCGGAGGAGCTCTGGGAACGACGAGCGAAGATAGCTCGTGCCCTTGCAAGGTTCAACATTCCCGTGGTCAATGTGGGTCCTGAAGACTTCCTGCCAACGATAATCCGCCAGTACAATCTTGCGAAACAGAAAGGAGTGGCGATGCAATGAAGCCGGTCACAGTCGTCCTCCAGTTGCTGTTTACGGTCGTATTCGTCGTCATGTGCTGGCTGGTCTACAATCAGCTCTCCGGTCAGTGGCGATGGGACGTCCCGTACACCTTCATCGCGACGGTCTTCAGACTCCTGTCACTCTTGTTCTTCGTCCTAGTGTTTGTGCTCGTGAGCGGTCTGGCCGCATTCTTCGCAAGCGGCACTGCTCTTGACAACATTGTGGTGGGCTTGTACAACGTCCTAGTGCTGCGCATGTGGTATATGCAGCCGTACGGCCTTGACGGCCCGTTGACGAATGTGTATCAAGTCTTTGGACAGCTCGCCCAGAACTTCTCGGTCTTGGGAGCTAGTCTCTACGATCAGTCCTTCACATTCATGTACTTTCTCTTTGCAGGCATCGGGGTCGCAATGTTCCTGCAATCGGTCTTCCGGATGCAACACAAGTTTGTGGTCGGCTCCTTCGTTTCAATTCAGCTAATCATGGTAGTTGCAGCCTTTCGCGAGATTGCAATATACGACTATGCAGTGTTTCCAGGTAGCTTTGCCGAGTTCATAACCAGCGGCCTGCAGATACTTGTACTGCTCTCTTGGGCCTACCTTGAGATAGGATATCAGATGATCTACAGTCATTCAGTTGCCAAGCCCGTTGAGGAGCGAGAGAACACGCTAAAGAAGCAACTATTGGCTCTGCGAAACGCGACTCGCAAGCAGGATGCCATTGAGCGAGGAGAGGCCGCTGCCAGTTCTGCCATGAGTAGAGCAACGGGTGCCACTGCATTCTCATTCCTGCGGGAGGCCATAGAACGACGGATACTCGGTAGCAAGGACGGACTCGAGAAACTTGATGCAGTGAGTGATGTGCGGCGTCTCCAGATATTTGTCGACGAACTGCTCTCAATGGACCCGAAAGCCAAGGATGAGCTGACTGCCCGGGCTGCCGCCCCCTCCAGCAAGTATGTCTTGGTGTCCACGGTGTTAGGCTCAAGCATTCGTTTCCTTGCGGTAGTTTCTCTCTCGTTTCTCTTGATGAGTCCCGGCCTGCTGGTATCGGTTCTGTCACTTCCGCCCGGAATCGCACAGAGTCTAGAGCTAGTCCAGCCTGAGTTTGTCATGTTACTCCTTGTGCCTGTTGTCCTCATGTTCCCGTTCACTGCTATGCTGATTTCCATGCTCAGCAACAGAAACATGGAGGAGAAACCAAAGCTCACAAAGGAAGAGAAAGAGCTGGAGCGGCGCAGGAAGAAAGAACTTGCGGAGCGGAAGAGAGCGGCCGCAAGGGCTAGGCGAGAGCGCGAACGAGCACGTAGGAAAAAGGCCGCTGGGGCTGAGGAGAAGGATGAGTGGGACCGGGCTCTGGAGGAAACCTTCCGCAGATGAAGGGGGACTGGGCATGACATCTGTTGTGCTGTCGCACGGAGACCTTGATGGTATCACATCAGGTGCGATTGCCCTTCTTGCCTTTCCCGGCTCGACCTTCCAGTTCACCCGCCCCGCCACAATTCATCAGGACCTGCACAGGCTGTCGAAGTCACCGCCGTCAGTCATCTCCATAAGTGACATTGCGGTCAACGTGCAGACATTCGATAGGATTGTTCAAGCAGTTGAGTCGTTTCCAGAGACGACGATAATCCACTGGACTGACCATCATCCGCTTGCCGAACGAAATCGTCGTCTCTTGTCTCAGAAGGTCGAGTTGTTTCACGAGACAGGTCCCTGTGCTGCAGAACTTGTCTTTCGGAAGTTCGGAAGGAATCTGCCAGACCATGCAGTGAGGCTGGCACTATATGGAGCAATTGGGGACTATTGCGATCAGACTGCTTTTGCATCGGCGCGGTTCGAGGACTTCGACAAGCGGACGCTATACTTCGAGGCGGGCATACTGGTCCAAGCACTTCAAGAGATGGAGAGTACAAAGAGTCTCAGGGACTTGGTCTTCCAACTCGCGATGGGGGTAGAACCAAGTTCGATGAACGAACTGGTATCACTGGCTGTGAAGGCTACACGAATTGAGCATGATCTATTTGCATTTGTCCGCAACAACGCTCGCAAGATGGGGAACGTGGGTTTTGTTCTGGACGTGCCAATCAATGGCTATCGAGCCAAGTGCGCGAAGTTCGCAGCATATTGCACCGACTCCATAATAGGTGTCAGTGCTCGAAGCAATGCAGACGAGGTGGATCTGTCCATCAGACGTAGAAACACCGACCTTGACCTCAATATGGCTCTACAGACCATCATGCCAGAGTTCCCCGGCGCCCAAGGCGGGGGACATCCCGCTGCCGCCGGCGGCAGTATTGGAAAGACCGAATTTCCCGCATTCATTCAGAGGCTGGCGGAGTACGCACAGCAATCACATCCACAGTTTGTAGCGGACTAGACCACGAACAACGTGGCCAAGACCCATATGACAACTACAATCGCCTCGCCTGCGACGACTCCGCTGAGTACTCTGCTAGCTCCAGTCGCGACTGTGCTGTCAGTGTCCGTGGAACGCACGTTGGCTTCTTGTGTGGTCATCTCTCCCTTTCTCGCTCTGTAGTCTACTGCTGCTCCGAACAGCATCACCAGCGATGTGGCAGGTGGCACCAGCAGTCCGACTGCAAGGCTCATGGCGCTCAGACCACGTCTGTTGACCTCGCGAGCCACAATGTAGCCCGCAACACCGTACGAAAGCAGGTAAAGAAATGCGAGGACCGGGTGTAGTCCCTCAAAGAAGTCCATACCCGGAAGTCTAAGCTGCCCCAGACTCTGGAGACTCTTAACTAGAAACCCAAAGAGCTGCGCTGCAGGGCTGGGAAAATCAGTGCCACCGAAGCCGTATTGCCTGTAGATGGCGTATATCATCATTGAGCCTCCGAATGTGGCAAGTGTAAGGCCGATGACCACTGCTTTGAATATGTCCCTTCCTCGAACTCCTGTCAGAGACCCAAGCTTGAGATGTACGAGGAGCGCCAGTGCTGCGTCCTGCAGCACACCAAGCATGGTCATGAAGGACGTAATCGCTTGGAACGTGACACGGAAGAACAGTATCGCTGGTATGGCCACAATGTCTGAGACATATCCTGCCAGCATTCCTGTCTCGCTGACCGCTCGGGCAGTAAAGTATGCGGAGATCAGTGCGAGAGGGGACCCAATGACGAACAGAAGCCATGGGAGTTGTAGCCCGGGGAATGGTGCCAGAATGGAGAAGATCACTATGCCAAATGCCATGAAGATTGCCATTGAGACTGCTGCCAGCCATGGGGGAAGGTTTCCCCTTGTGCTTCGCAAGTAATCTCCCGGGTTTGACACCATTCTCCTGAACTCCAACTTGAACTCCTCGAGAGAGAAGAGCTCATGCTGAACCCGAAGCAGTGACGGCAGCTCCGCCGACTTGTGTGGCGTATCAATCACTGCAATGTTGTCTGATCTCTTGCGACGATTGACCTCCTCTTCAAACTGCTCTGGAGTCATCTCGCCCTTCTTCCCTGCGAGTACATCTGCAGAGATAATGAGTGCAAACACACCAAGTACCATGTAGAGTATCTCCGGCCTGCGAAGGTGGTCCGCATACGTGATGGGACTTGCCCCTTCGAGGACCACCCAGACCGTGAGTGAGAGGGCACTGCCGAGGAGAAGTGTCATGACGCGTTTCCATCCAACAAAGTAGCCGATTGCAGCTATCAGAGGCGAGTTCGTCAGCCCTATCCAGTCCGGAATCGCATGCGTAAACGCGTTAGGAAAGGCAGCCAGCCTGATGCCCGCTGCTGCCTCGGTCACCTTCGTGGCACCCACATATCCCGCGGATGCCGCGATACCAACCCCAACCTTCTTCCTTGCCTCAGCATCCGCGCCTATGCATATGATGCACTCTGCCTGGGGGCGCACTTGGGGCCACGGCTCTCGCTCAAATCTTGTCCTGAACGGGAGTAACAGTAGGACTCCGAAGACCGCGCTCAGCCCCGTTACGGTGACAATGAACTCAAAGGTGATCAGCGTCTGCGCGACCGCCGGCTCGAATATCGCAATCGCAGGAAATGCGATGAGGACCCCCACCACAATCATCGACGATGTGTTCGAGATTGCAACCACAATGGTGTTCTCTTCCTTTGTGTACCTTCCATTGAAAGTGAGTATCAGGGCTCCAAGCATCTCCGCACCGACGAAGTATATCACTCCAAGCTTCAGTGCGAGATAGATGCCGAGAAACGTCATTACCACACCCACGCCAACACCAGTGGCCATGGCCCTCTTTGTGAGCGGGAACGTGGGGTTGCTCATTAGAGCCAAGTACAGCCCAAGGCCTCCTGCCACCATAATGACCATGTCATTCAACAGTCCCAGAAGCATGGCAGATGACACGTATGTTCCAGCCACTGCACCTATGACGGCTGACCAAGTCTTAGTTGGGGGCTCCTGTGTAAGTGAGGCATAAACCATCAAGAGTTCTGCGGCCAGTGCAATGTATACAGTCGGGTCATAGTACCGCCCTTCAAAAAGAACTACAGATGCATAGAACAGACCTGCACCGAAGATGCCTGCCGACAACATCCTCGTTGTTCTACGGTCCACGACTGGTTGGCCTCCGCGTCTTGAAATCTATGGTGACATCGGCAGATGCTGGGATACGAAAAGCCCCCTCTTCCTCCGCTATTTATACGTTTACGGCACTCCTCAGTGCGGACAAGGCCTCCGCACTAGCGACGCCCGATATGAACAGGGTCTTGTCTCTCGACTTGTGGCCCGTCAGTATTGTTATTCTGCTGGATTGCACTCCCAGAGTCTTGGCGAGGCGCTTGACTAGCTCTGCGTTGGCCTTGCCGTCTTTGGCCTGCGCCTGCAGGTTGATGTGTATTGCCTCGTCGTTCACCTCAGCAATGAGTGTTCTCGCTTTTGAGCCCGGCCTGACAACAACGTTGATTACGCACCCCTTCTCTCTGTCTTCAACCGCCTTCGGTGTCATTCGTACAGCTCTCCCCGGTTACAAATGATGGATTGTTAGGTCGTCCCGATTAAGTTAAAATGCAGAGTCGTCAGTTCTCTCAGTAGATTATCATACAACTCACAGTGTGGTGAAATCAGATTGTCAGATCCTGTCATGGACGCTTATACCAAGGCCTACAATGACTCGGGCCAGATGATTCAAGCTTTTGGTGTGATTACGACCAGAGGTCAGGTGCTCTGGCAGAGCAACAACTGGGACCTCACTGCAGATGCCCCTGCCTTGGGTGCAGCTGTGGCTAGCAGGGCCCCATCGATTGTACAGAACCAGGTTAAGTACAGCACCATCAGGTCCACACCAGAGAGCCTCGTCGCCAGGAGCGTGTCCGGTAGCGGTATCCTTGTCCTTGCGAAGATTGAGGGGGACAAATTTGTCGTGGCTTGGGCCGATCCGAAGGCCGCCCCTGACGGTATATATGTCGATGTAGACCGTGCTGCAAAGATGCTTAAGGGAAAGGTCTGATCACTCTGTACTAGACCGGGGACTCAGATGCAACATTCCGAGGCCCCATTGTCTGCTCTCTCGGAGGTCCTCCTATACTATGGAGTCAACGATTGGCGCCACCTGGGAAGCCCTGTACTCCAACAACCCCAAGATTCAGGCCTTTGCAGTCTGTAGGGGTTCGGAGGTCCTCTGGCAGACTTCTAACTGGGACGTGGTGGCTGACGCAGCTAGTCTTGCTCGCGCTCAGGAAGAGGATCCCTCTGAGATCTCAGTCAGCGGGATTCGGTACAAGAAGGTCTCCTCGGGGATAGACTTCTCGGTCTTCACTTCGGACAAGGGGCAAGGACACCTCCTCATGTCCATGGTGGAAGGTGACCTCTGGCTTGTTGCTTGGGCCTCTGCAGACTCGATACCAGACCTTGCAGTCATTGATCTGTCTCGCTGTGCAGTCAGTCTGATAGGTAAGCTGTGACAAGTCCAAACAGGTCTGGTCATCACATGGCATCACCATGTACAACACGCGTCAGCCGCTTCCTTGCATGGTTCAGTTCAGACCTACAGGCGGACTGTCTCCCTTGAGGCCTGTAGCACGGTCGAGAGGCAGAACCGATTGGAATGCCGAGGGGAGTGGTTCACCTCAGAGAGATGTGCTTCTATTTGAAGAGCAGCTCGTGAAGTCGTCGTTTCGCCTTGACGTACTCCTCGTTGCCAAATGAGTACAGGTCAACCAGTTCCTCGTACATGTCAAGCATGTCCTGATCGACAACATCCCCCTTTATCATCTTGGCAATGGTGGCTATGCCTTGTTGAGATATGCGTTTCACTTCTCCAATGAGCTTCAGCGCCTCTTCCATCTTCTCTGGAGTGATTCTGAGGTCGATGTTCTTGGTGACTCCATCAAGAAACCTCCTCACTTCATTCTGCAATTCCTTCTGCGTCGACGGAAGTTCGGGCGTGATGATGAATCCCTTTGCGGTCCTGGAATAGTAGTCAGTAGTTCTCTTGCCTGTGGTCACTGTACCATACTTCACGATATAGCCGCTTTTGATGAGCGTCGGCAGATGATGGTAGACCTGGTTCTTTGTTATCTCGCCATTCCCCTCGGTTTCACACGACAGCTTTACTATCTCTACTACTGAGAGCGCATGGCGTTGAACCTCTCTCTGTCTTATGATCCTGTCACCCGTCGTCGCATCCCGTGTCTCGACGGTTATGATGTCGGGTACTCCCTTCCTGAGTAGCTTGACTATACTTAGTCTAACCGGGTCATCAAGTATACGCGCCTGTTCCTCATCAGTGATGAACACAAGGTCTCTCTGGGGCACTCTCCCCTCTTCCGTGAGCTCGATGCCCCTGAGTGTGTCCGGAACCTCTTCCATGTTTGAATGCCGTCCTATGTATTGTACCGTATGCTCATGGTATACTCAAAGCTGCTGTATTTAAGATTTGTCTTGCCATCCATAATGGCCTAGAATGGTGTCGTCCACCAATGGTGTCGTAGACAAACCTTTATATGCGTATAAGTACACTCCATACACGTCGACAAACACTGAGTCGGCAGGTGTACGAAATGGCTAGTGCAAAGAACCAGGACCAGAGGACGAAGCATGTGAAGCGGGTAACTTCGACAAGAGCAATTGCGTACAGTTACCTGTACAGGTAGTCTCCCCTGAGCATAACTCATCTGACCCCACCCAAGGCCACTGTGGGACTGAAGCATATGTCCGCTTTCAGTCCCCCACTGGCTCGTTTGAATCTAATCACCTCCTCGGTGACACTGAGGAAATCACGTTTTCCGGCTACTTCTTGAAGACCATCTGATAACAAGTCCCATTCATTATGTGAGTTAGCCGGAGGTCTCTTGCCTTGTCTGGTACGTATTGGATTGGAGGCCTGCAGCCGAATCTGCTGTTGACCGAGAGGAGTTCCTTCCCTCTTGGTGTCTTGCGTACCTCAGGTGACAGTCCCTCATCTGTGACAATGACAACTCCTTCGGGGATGACTACTCGTAGCATCTCCTCCAACGCCTTGGATATGTCCGAGAACGCGTTTATTCCCCCTGTGTGCAGTACGACATGGAATGAATCGTTCTCATATGGTAGATTAAACACACTACCATGAGTGAGAGTTGCTGGGAGCCCTTTCTCCTTTATCCTGTCCCTTGCGACTGCAAGCATTCGTGTCGAGACATCGAGACCGTAGAGGCTGATTCTGTCCATTCGATCGCCCATCACTCTAGACAACGCAATGAGGTCTGTGCCAGCGCCAACTAGGACGTTCAGAATGCGCCCGTGTGCATCGCCAGGCACGTAGGATGGAAGTCTCTCCCTCTCCTCCATCGTGTCAACACCAATGGCAATGTCGGAGTCACTCGTGTTCTCGCCATGCCTCTCCGCAGTCATCTCATAGGCGAGCACCCACTTCTGGTCATGTTCCCCAAGAGGGGGGTGCAACAGTGAAGGTGTGCCATTGGAGACCGCCCATGAATGGCCCTTCAGGCACGTCAGTCTTCCCTCTATCAGCTCCTCTTCCAACTCTATCACTTCCGTAATGCGCAGTCTCGCTCTGCAATTCGGACACCTCAGGATTCTGAGATCAGCATCAAACATGGACCTGAAGGAGTCCGTCCATCGCTTTTGTCTTTACGCCCTAGGATGTGTTGACCTACGACGTCGCAGCGGTCAGCAGGTGTGTGAACGGTCGGCAGGTCTGTCCTAATCCGCGTGCCGTACAAGGTCGCTCTTCAGGCCCGGCATCAATCAATGCGAGCAGCTGTAGCCTGACTCGGCTGACATCGGCCGGCGCATGAACCCCTGAGACAGTGGCCTGCGGACGGTGATGCTATTATAGGGGTTGTGTACTCGTACACTCAACCAAAAGGGGCTCTTTCAAATGACTGAGGATGCTTCAGTTTCTAGTGGTGGACAGTCAACGACTCCACCGAGAATGCGCTGGCTCTACGTGTTTGCGATAGGCCTTGGTTTCTTCACAACCGGTGTCAGCTGGGGCGTATACAACTCGTATTTGCCGGCTCGATTTCTGCCAGACTTCATCACTGGTGACCTTCAGAACACCATAATCGGACTGATCATGGTCCTAGACAACATAGCGGCACTGATACTGCAACCTTACATCGGTGCCAAGAGCGACAAGGTCCGAACAAGATTCGGGCGCAGAATGCCATTCATAATGATTGGAACACCCATTGCCGCCGTGTTCTTCGTGCTAATTGCCTATGGATGGGCGTTGTTTGGCTTTTGGTTCATGTTCGCCGCTCTCACAGTCTTCAATGTGTCCATGGCCTTCTACAGAGCACCTGTAGTCGCTCTCATGCCTGACCTTGTCCCCTCTGAACTCCGTTCAAAGGCCAACGGTGTCATCAACATGATGGGCGGACTGGGCGCGATCTATGCCTTCTTCATTGCGTCCCGGATATACGGAATACAAGACGCAGGAGTTGGTGCCCTATTAGGTGTCACTGCTGAGCAGTCCGGGAAGATTCTTGCATTTCTCACAACATCAATCATCATGATTGCTGCTGTGGTGCTCCTCTTCGTGGTGATAAAGGAGCCCAAGGTGCCTCCAACAGATGTGCAGAAGGAGATGGGTGTTGTCCAGGCGTTCAAGTCCGTCTCTCTCAGTTCGGACAAGTCTGTCCTCATGCTCATGGGCGCCATCTTCTTCTGGTTCTTCTCCTACAACTCGATTGAGACATGGTTCACTAAGTACGGCGTTGAGATACTGAGTATCCCCGAGAACAACGCATCATTCCTACTTGGTGGCATTGCTGTCTCTTTCGTTGTATTTGCCATCCCCGCAGGAATTGTCGCAGGGAAGCTGGGGCGAAAGAACACGATCATGGTCGGGATTATCATAATGACCTCTGTTCTTGCTATGCTGTACTTTATCCACGACCCTATTGTCATCCTCATTGTCTTTGTTGTCGGAGGGATTGGCTGGGCATTCATTAATGTGAACTCGATTGTGATGATCTGGCAACTGCTGGGTCGCGCACGACTGGGGGCAGGGACAGGTATATACTATTCAGCCAGCATGTCGGCTGCCATCCTTGGCCCGTTCCTCTCAGGGTTCATCTTTGACATGACCAGCATTGGTATGCTCTTCCCGACTTCGGTAGTGTTCATGATAGTGGCCCTGCTGTTCATGTCCATGGTGCGATCAGGCGAGGTCGGTGATGTGGAGGTCGACGCCCCTCACAGTGCCTTGCCAGCAGGGGAGTAGTAGTCTGTAGAACCGACTGCCGTTGACCGTGCTCATTGATGAGTACGGTCAACTCCTCTACACTAGCCTTAAGACCAGTACTGGTACGCTCACCTCGATGCAAGAATAAGGCGGCTCAGGTGAAGTGAATCGCACGAAGGCCATACTGAACTCATTCATCAGACAACAACAGATGGTCATTCTCGCCCTTGCCTCTCTGACAGGCGCGTTGTCCGGATTGGCCGCGGCTGTGCTGAGAATCGCCATAGCTCAGCTCAATATGCTGTCCTCGTCACTGTCCACCCAGATTGGACTGATTGCATGGGTAGTGACGCCAGCTGCGGGAGCTCTGCTTAGTGGCCTGATTGTCTCACGATTCGCACATGAAACTGGCGGCCATGGGGTCCCCGAGGTCATGGAGTCCTATGTCCTTCGCGACGGACGAATTCGCCCGCGTGTGCCACTTGTCAAGACAATCACCGCCGCCCTCACTATCGGTTCTGGTGGCTCCGCTGGGCAAGAGGGGCCAATCTCGCAGATTGGCTCCGGTGTCGGATCCGCTCTTGCGCAGAGGTTCCGACTGGACAAGAAGGCGACGCGGACACTGGTGGTCTGTGGGACCTCCTCAGGGATTGCGGCGATATTTGGTGCACCTCTGGGTGGTACTATCTTTGGGATTGAGATTCTCGTGGGTGAACTGACTGCGATATCTGCTGTGCCGGTAATCCTTGCCTCCGTGGTGAGCGTTGCAGTCATGACGACAATCATCGGTGATTCCTCTAGCCCTTTTGTCACACCTCCATTCGTCTTCACAAACGTGTTGGAGCTACTGTTCTATCTAGTGCTTGGCATTGCGTCCGGGGTGCTGAGCAAGGGCTGGGTGCGCCTGTTCTACCTCTTCGAGGGGCTGTTCTCCAAGGCCAAGTTCCCCACAGTTCTCAAGCCATGCCTTGGTGCAGCACTGACAGGCGTGCTAGGGGTCATCGCCGTCATCCTTGGGGGTGTGCTCAATTATGAGGCTGACCCGCTTGAATCAGTCAGTCTGCCTGCTGTGATGGGCGACGGCTATGCCTTCATCAATTCTGCTCTGTTGGGAAAGGCCACTCTTGTCGCGCTCGTCGTGTTCGCGGTCATGAAGATGTTCGCCACATCCTTCTCTGTTGGGTCTGGCGGCTCCGGGGGCATATTTGCTCCTACTCTCTTCATTGGCGCAGGTCTAGGAGGCGCATTCGGCATGGTTTTTCACTGGGCCGCACCTTGGGCTGTAGAGAATCCCATGGCGTATGCACTCGTAGGAATGGCGGCGGTCTTTGCTGGTGCAGCGCACGTTCCAGTGACATGTATTGTCTTGATCATGGAGGTGACCGGGGGATATCACCTGATTCTACCACTTATGGTGGCGGTCTCCAGCTCATTCGTTGTGTCTTCTGCCATCAGCACTGACAGCATTTACACAGTGAAGCTGCGCAGACGCGGCATTCTTCTCAGACGCGGAGTATACATCGACGCTCTAAGAAGCGTACGGGCTTCTGCTGTGATGACCGTGAAGCCTGTGGTCCTGCGTCCCGAGATGACCACATCCGAAGCACTTCGGGTTGTCAGAGACACGCACCACACCAAGTTCCCGGTTGTTGATGACAGAGGTACCCTTGTCGGCACTGTGATTACTGAGGTACTTGAGAACCGCTGTGATGCATCAGGATGTGAATACAGAGTCTCCGACCTGATGACGAGGGACTATCTCGTTGTGCCTCCATCAGCCTCGATTGATGAAGTACTTCACCTCATGATGCAGAAGCAGGAGGGACATGCAGTCGTCATGGACCCGGCGGAACCGGGGCGGATGGTCGGTTTTCTCACGAAGACCGACGTCTTTCGCGCTTACGAGTCTGCAGTCACACTACTGAAGATGAAGGGTGCCTTCCTTGAGGACTATCTTGGCGACACGACCTAGTACTCGGTGCTGGTCTTGGTTGTGATACTTGGTTGAGTCTGTATGCTTGGTATCGCCGCCTCCCTGTATGTCAGCATGAAGAGTGCGAGGGCGAGGATTGACATGACTGCCCCGAACGACATGATGGCTGTATAGGCCAGACTGCCCTGCCAGATGGTGATGAGCCCGCTTGCAATGAGAGGGCCAAGCACCCCCGATATTGCGAGCATTGACTGGAGGAGCCCAGTGGCAGTGGCACGCTCCTCGTTTCGCTCGGTGACATACTTCAGGGCTCCTACATAGAGACACGACCACGAGAGACCGAGCAGTACTTGAGCCGGCAGTATTTCGACTATGTTAGAGGCAAGAGTGAACCAGTAGAAGGTGAGCGAGGAGAATGCAAGGCCCAAGATGATGAGGTTCCTGCTACGGAACCGGTCTGCAAGCCCTAACATGAACACGACCTGCGATAGTGAGTTGGTTGCCTGCACGATGCCAATCGTCAGCGTGTCACCCCCGATGTAGACAAGGAACAGTGGCCAGAGTGTCCAGATGGCAGATGCGCTGCTGTGACGGACGAGGACTGCGCAATACACCGACATATTGCGTCTGAAGGTCTCTACGGGAAAGAGTGGTACTCTCATGTGGGTTCTTTGGGTTGTGGGCAGAGTCATTGCGCTCAAGAACGCTACAAGAAAGAACAGAGTTGCAACCAAGAACGCAAGTCGGACCTCGAAGCCTGCGGCATAACCTGCAAGTATTGTGCCAAATCCCCATCCCACCGCGCCAAACGAGGCAAATCGCCCCATCCTCATCTTCGAGTCATAGGCGTAGGCGGCCAGCGCCCCGGGATACATGCCAACCGAGAAGCCATTGAACAGCCTTATCACGAGCAGCATTTCAGGTGTGTATGCAAACCATATCAATCCGAAGCTCACTAGCGCCGTCAGAAGGCCCACACGCAGGATCAGTCTTCTCCCGTAGATGTCGCCTGCGCGGCCGAAGAGATAAGACGCGAAGAACGATGCGGCTGCGTATGAGGCAACCAGCATTGTGATGTAGAAGTCATCTGCACCCAGCTCACTACGAGCCATGATTGGAATGTACGTGACGGCTGACAGAGTGGCAGCCCCTGCCGTGGCTTGGATGATCTCAGTCTTCACATAGTCCCCTGTCGCATTGCCGAGCAGACGCTCGATATTAAGCGCGCGGTGCGTATCCAACTACATCGAGCACAAAACCTTTGTTCAGTAGTCACATATTCGGACTTGAGTGGCAGTCCGGTGAGCTGAAATGACGAAACTCTCAAAGAGAGCTAAGTTCCTTGTCATAACCATTGACGAGTTATTGCTAATCCCTATCGTGTTGGCGCTCTTGTTGGTTTTAGTTCCCGAGTATTTCCTGCCTGCCGTGCTGATTGCACTGGTTGGTACACCCCTGTTCCTAGCTGTGAAGTACTATGTCATCTACCCAGTTCTCGGTGACGAATCATATGCGAACTACGACCTGAGTGGTCAGAGTGGCAGGGTCTACGAGACGGTCACTCCCACCGGAGGAAAGGTAAAGGTCGGGGCAGAGATATGGGAAGCTCGATGTGAAACAGGTTCCATCCCCTGTGGAATGGACGTCATGATTGTGGTACGTGAAGGTCTGAGACTAGTTGTCCGGCCTCAGAAATGACGATGCTGTGTTCTTGGCAGCACGTATCATTGGTGTTGATTGTGCACACTTCTCCCTGATGTCCGCTCGCCATGCTGTTCCAACAGATCACTACTTGATACTCTACTGAATCGTGATGTACTCCAGCTATTACTACGGGATATATTCCGGAGTGTTCTCCTTCCTCATATGCCCCTAGAGGATGCCATACTAGGTCTGGGAGTGGGCCTTCTCATCGCTCTGACTGTGTACCTGATCATGACTCTTAGACTCAAACATCGGATTTCCCTTGTGGAAGCGGAGTTCAGACGGCTATGGGCAGAACAGGAGTCAAGAGTAAGGGAGGATGCTGCGACGAGAAGCAGGTACGTGTTGAAAGGCAAGATAACTGAGCAAATTGTACCTCTCCTGCGTCACGTATTCAGATACGAGCCCTCAGATGCGCGCTTCATCGGTTCTCCGGTGGATTATGTGATATTTGATGGGTACTCGTCAGTGAAAGATGAGGGTTCGGACAGACCAATCACGGTTGTACTTGCGGATGTCAAGACTGGCGGCGCAGCTCTTAACAAGACCGAACAGAGGATAAAGGAGGCTGTAGAGGCTGGCCGTGTCAGATGGGAAACCATCCGGGTAGACCTTTGACGACTCAGTCTATCACTCGTTGCGTGAGTCCTGAAAGCAGCTCTTCATCATGGCTTGCATCAGTGAGTCACGAAGATGGTCTTCTTGAGGGACACCATGTATCAGCTCTCTGCAGATTCTGATTGCCGGAATGCCGGCAATGTCAACATCGCATCCACACTCACAGCCATCCTCTATACTCACCTCGGATACGATGGACTCGTCAAGCCCATATTCAGCGAGTGCATTCTTCAGAAGCTCGAATGCGGGTGTGCAGAAGACGCAGTGATTTCCCTTATAGATTATCACGCAACTGCATTGACCACAACTGCTCTTCTCAGCACTCCTTATGGCTAGGTCTGTCTCAAGTTGCACTGCCAACACTCCCGGCCTTGCTGTGACCCGTGTACTATCTCGTCAGTTCTCGTGTAGAACCAGCGACGCAGATAAAATACGCATCAATATGATATAAGATAAGCTGGGATGGGTCCTCTGCCCCGGATGCGATTGCGCTACCATGCGGAGCCTCTGAGGCCTCTCTTCTAGTTCGCTAGTAGTGACAGGTGCAGTATGGAAGAACAGAATCTGGATGCGCTCTCCTTCATTGTTGCATACATACCACTTGTGTCCTCAGTGTGTGTGCTCCTTGACCTCGTCGATAGGATGACATGTTACGCAAATGGCATACACTATGTCCTTGAGGACCATGACCGGACCAGGTGTTTCAGCGCACCTGCCACACTGTCGGCAACTCAGAGTTTCATCAGTGTCTGCACTATGCGTACACCAAATTCGCTCGCTCTATTGATCTCACCACTGACAAGAGGACCCGTCCTACTCTCCACCTTTGCAGAGAAGCCCTCAACCAGAAGTCGGATACCCGGCAGTCTCTGCCTGATCATGTTTTCTAGCTTCTTCACGGCTATCCCCATGTTATGACCTTGATACGTGTCGAAGGCCGCTCCCGTCTTGCCACTCAGACCAACAGTTGCGACACGTTCTATGTGCTTCTGCATAGTGAGGGATGGCCCCTGGTTGTGATTCGGACAACCAAAGATGACCACATCATAGCGGGCAAGGTCGCCTGTGTGAGTTCCTTCTATTGATGTGACGAGTACATCTGAAAGCCCTGCACTCTCCATGCCCTGCTTGATGGCCTCAGCAATGAGTTTCGTATTGCCATACTTGGTATCGTATACGATGACCGCCTTCACCATAATGTGTGGCATGGCCAGTGTGTCTTATGTGCATTTGGCTGTGGGCGACTGGACAGTGCGATATGTCAGCACGAGTACGAGCGCACAAAGGTCTTCTACTGGTTGTTTCATCGGCTTCCATGTCTTTGCTCAGCAAGACTACACGGTGATTCAAAGGGAGACTGTCCGATGGAGCAAGACTCGTCAGATGTGCTGGAAGCCCTGTACACTCGGGGTGAGCGTTTCTATAGTTTCGGTGAGATGTACGCTGCTAAGGAGTCTTTGAACTCCGCCCTCATGATCAATCGTCAGCATGCACCGACTTGGAATCTTCTGGGTCTCGTACACCAAGCGCTGAAAGAGTATGAGGAAGCGTGCAAATGCTTCAGAGAGGCCATGAGTATTGACTCGAGCTGGACTGACCCCGCCAAGCACCTCGGGATGCTGCTGCTGGAGATGAACAAGTCCAAAGAGGCAGTGGAGGCACTCAGTCTCTACCATCGACTGGGTGGCCGAGAACTCGAGCCTCTACTCTCTCTGGTCAGGACGGCATTCGAAACCGGGGTCTGCGAGACCGTGATTGCCGTCACATCGGACATCATAGACCTGTACGAAGAGAGCTATGAGGTCTGGGAGCTGCGAGGACTCTGCCAAGCACGACTAGGCAAGTTCAATGCAGCAAGTGTGAGCCTCAACATGGCTATTGACCTGAACCCCTCCTCAATCAAAGCACTGAACATGGCTGGTCACATCTGCTACGAGTCCGGCAACTACACACGAGCCTCCGAGTTCTATGCCACCAGCCTCTCTCTAGACTCAGCTCAACCGCAAATACTGTTCAGACAGGGGACCTCACTCTGGTTCATCGAGCGATGGCCAGAAGCCATCCCTCTGTTGGAGCGGTACGTTGAGATTGTTCCCGATGACGCGAAGGGGTGGAACAACTTGGGTGTGGTTCTCAGAGAGAAGGGTCTGGTGAAACGTGCCATCGAGTGTTTTAACCGGGCCCTGAGGATTGACCCGCATTTTGAGGCCGCGCGGGCGAACATTGCGACTGCTATGAAAAAACAGGCCGTGCCGTGATGGATATGGCTAAAGTTCTTTATTCACTCCTGACTATCCCTTGGGTAAGACTGCAAAGCGTCTGAAGTCCAGCTCAGCACTTGAAGAGTAGAGCAATCTGCACATTGTGTTCTGTGAATTCACACTGGAGATGTAGATGTCAAGTTAAGGATGACCGAAGGGAAGAAGAGGGTCCACTGTCCCTCAGGAACACATGTTAGACTCAATACTTACTGCCCTGAGGGGCAGTGGTGTGTTCAAACGATGCCAGCCGTTGGGTACCTCATCTCAAGCGTGGAGTGCGAGAGCCCGTCCTCAAAGGTGGTCCTTGAAACACTCCGGGACTCTGCGAAGAGGCACGGACACCCATTGCAGGTGCTGACGGACAACGGGTCGGTGTTCGTGCCCGTCATTCAGAGGCAGAGGGGTCAGTCAGTGTGTTCCAGACAGAAGTGGTGCATCAAGAACAGAGTGCAGTATGCGCGTGCGAGGAGGAAGGAACCATCCTCAGACCATCGGGAAGGTGGAGCGGTTGCATCGCACGATTGACCAGGAGTGCGGTCGCATGGGACTGGAACTGGACGCGTACATGGAGTACTACAACCACACACACGCATGCTTCGCTTGGAAACAGGACAGGACTCCTGCACATCTGTAACTGGCCCCTCGAACACTCAGAGAGGTCTAGGTGACAGGTGGTGTCCCAAATGTGGTGTTATAGTGTCCTACATCTCCTGTGATTTCACAACAGACTCACTCCGGGCGTAACGCTTAACTGTATCATTCTCGGTTTCTTCCCACATTCTTGGAGATCTCAAGAGGGGTGCGTATACTATGAGAGAAGTGAATCCTCTTGTTCTAGCTGTGGTGGCAGTTGCCGTTTTGGGAATCGCAATGATTCCGACAGTCGCAGCTACACACACGCAAGGTGTCATCCACCATACAATGGTGGACGCATTAGTCCCGTCGTGGGTCGTTGGCGAGCTCTACTACCGTCTTGACGTCGATTCTCACTACGGCAGTGGGAGATACATAATCGACCAGGCATGGGACACTGTATCCTATTCCTGCTACTGGCCTGGTGTCGTGTATACCAACGTTGTCCACAGCTATACTACCTACACAGGAATATACAACGAGTACGTTTGGGGAACCTGTTCGTGGGAGAACGGTCTTTCCATCCCGACTCCGTGGGGCTATGTTTGGATTAATCACTACTACCACACTGCCTACCTCTGGGTCTATGCCAGTGGGTATTGGACTGGGGTTTTGTATTAGCTTAGGTACCAAAGGAGAGGGCCGAGACGAAGACCAACATGGGTTGGCAGCAGCTGCAGCGAAGTTGGGCCGTCTTGGAAATACGCAGGGTGGTGCGTACATGCCTCTGTGCAGTCACACAACTCCTGAGGTCGGTCCGACACTTCACGAGACCTCAAGGAGTGACCCCAGTGCCGTTTCCTAGGATTGACAAGACTCCTGTGTCCAACTCTGTCCACCCAAAAAAGAACGGTTTCTCGGCGAGTGCTGTCACAATCTTGATGCTGACAGCATCCCTCTCCATCTTACAGGCACCCATACCTGTCTACGCAATCAATGATGCTCCATCATTTGCTCCGGGACAATACCTGATGTATCGGTTATTCTTCAGACATCTGCTCTTCTTCAATGGCACCCGCATTGACACCCCTGCGGAAGTGCCTGGAGTCCAGAATGGAACCCTTCGTCTATCTTCGCTCTCCCTAGACAATGGCTTCATTCTTATGGAGTCCGCTCTTTCCATCCAAGACATACACCAATCAACCAAGAGAGTCCAGTTCAGTACTTCCACCATGTCGGTCATGTCCGAAGATGGCGCGGTAGAGGTTGGCTTCATGCGTCTTTGGCTAGACATTTCCGAGGTTCAGCCCGTCAACAGCTTCACAATATCCAGGTTGAACGCCATTGGACCAGCTGCCACTGGAGTGTTGGGTGGTATGGTGTTTCTTGATATGGGTCCACTGGGTGTGCATGAAGTCAGGTCTGTTCTCTCATCTGTCACACTTATGGGCGCCCAACAGAATTGGACGAGTTTCTACGATCGAGACTCGGGACTTCTTCTCAGGGAGGACAGGGGACCGGCCGACCCCTTCCTCCTCGGTCTGCATGGGATTGAAAGGATTGATGTGATGTTGACTCTAGCCCAAACCAACTGCAACATTGGACCCCCACTCACCGTGCCTGATCCGACTGGTCAATCTAATACCTTTGGAGGCGTACTCGATATGCCTGCAGTCGTAGGTTCTCTTCTGGTTGCGATTGGCACTGTTTCTGCTGCAAGTCTAGTCAGAATCAGACACAATAGGCGGAGAATGAGGAAGAGGCTGCTCAAGGAAGAGCGGAAGAAGCGTCAAAAAGGCAGTCTAAGAGGAATGCACTGAAATGGCAGACTACATCATCCAAACAAAGAATCTCAGCAAATCCTTTGTGGACGTCTTAGCTCTGGACAATATGACTCTTGTTGTAAAACCCGGAGTGTTTGGCCTTGTTGGACCCAACGGCGCAGGCAAGACAACACTAATCCGGATTCTCTTGGGTCTGGCGAAACCCACGAGCGGCGAGGCCAGCGTATTGGGTCAGGATGTAGTGCACAACTCCTACGAGATTAGAGAGAGGATTGGCGTGCTTCACGAGCGAGCAACATTCCCGAAGGCGATGAAGGTGCGTGCATACCTCGACAGGGTGTGCAGGATGTACGAAGATAGGCGGACTTCGGAAGAGCTCCTTGAAATGGTGGGGTTGGCGTACGCAGGAGAGCGACCTATCGGTAAGCTTTCAGCCGGCATGCACCAACGACTCGGACTTGCTCAAGCGTTTGCAGGTAACCCTGAGCTTGTGATTCTTGATGAACCAACCGTCAACCTCGATGTGAAAGGAAGACGCGAGACGATTGACCTAGTCGTCGAGATGTATCGCAGTACCGGTGTTTCGTTTTTCATCTCGTCCCATATTCTATCGGAACTAGAACGTGCCTGTGACTCGATTGCATTCATGAAGAATGGGAGAGTACTCGACTCTGGCTCCATAGCGGACATCCTGTCCAGATACGCTCAGGGTGTCTGGAGGGTCCGGACATCCATGCCCGAGGCATTCGCATCAAGAGCAGGGGCAATCAAGGGCGTCAGATCCGCCAGAGTAACCGGTAGCACACTGGTCACAGTCACTGCGGAGAGGGAATGGACAGAAGACCTGCAGGACCACCTGCGGAACTTGAGTATGACTGAGAATCTCGGAGTTCACGCAATTGAACCATCTATGTCGCTCGAAGATGCATATGAAGTGGTGATGGATAATGAGTAGAGTGTTTAGACGATTCATGAACCTCGTACAGATGGAGAGCGAGTATACGTACCGCTTTCCCATCATGGAGTTGCTGCTTGCGCTAATCCTACTTATGACCTTCCTTACATCATTTGTTCCTGCTACTTCATCCATCAATATCGGACGTTCACCAAGCTGGAACGGAACGCTGCCGGCACAGCAGTACTCCGACATCTTCAACAACACCCTTCGTTGGTCGACAATCTCCTGCTTCGCTGGACTCATGCATCCCCTGGCATTCATCGTGCCGATACTCACTTCGATATCTGTAGCTGGCTGCATTGAGGATGGCACTCTGAAGACACTCTTGTCATATCCAACGAAAAGAGAATGGCTTTTGGAGTCCAAAGTCCTGCTGATTACCGTGGTGACTGCACTCACCTCGATTCTAGGCATCACATTCGCCGTAGTCTTTCTGCTACCTTCAGGCCTAGCACTGGGCGACTTGTCCCTTCTGATGAGCGCGACTGTGGTACACATCATCTTGTTGGTTGCATTTGGAACTCTGGTTTCAGTGGTTTTCAAGCGTGTGTCGGTGGCGGCTCTGGGAGGAGTTGCTTTCTGGTACGTCCTCCAGTACCTATTCTCGATGGGACTCAAAGATATCAGAGCGCTATCAGTCTTCCTCCCGCTTCCTGCCGCTATCCTCGCAATTGGGGGACAAGACGGCACAAGCTCGGCACTTCTCGCAACGGAGATTCCCATCTATCTTGTGCTTTCAGTTGGAGTCGCAGCCGCATTGTTCGCTATATGCTTCATGTTGTTCAGGAGACTAGAGGTGTGATAGGTTGCGAACTGTCAGACTGTTTCTTGTGGTTTCCCTCGTCATGCTGCTGGGGTCTACTATTAGCTACGTACCTGTCAGCCAGCAGCTCCAGATTTCGAATCAATCGTACGGTGCTCTGTCTTTCAAGGCGATATCATATACTGAGATTCACGCACGAGTCATAGACCCTGAAGTTGTGACACTCAGCGTATTCGTCCTGACCGAAGAGGATTATCTGACGAGCATCAGGGAAGGCAGTCTTGTCAATACGACACCCTTGGCAAATGCAGCTGGAGCTTCCGAGATTTCACTGCTTCTTCACTTCCCAGTACCCGACATCTACGGCGTACTTGTGGAAACAAACGAGAGTCGTACGGTCAGCGTATACGTCACTGTGTCTTCAATACCGCCACAGTTGGCCCCACTAGTGACTGGACTAATACTCCTGACCTTCACGGTTCTCTTTGTGTTCATCCAGAAGCATACCAGGCAGACCGTGCCCTTGAAACCTGCGCCTCCCATGCCTCTCAATCCCCAAAAACACAACGATTAGGCTCTTGTTTCTGCGCGATCCTACTGCAAGACTGAGTTTCCTTGACTTGAGTCCCCGAATTGATGTCAGTGTGGTATGGCCAATGCGTCAGATTGGAAAACGGAGTGAGAAGGATGAGGCTGTACCGGACCCGCTACTACAACGGTCCGTCGGTCTTCTCGACGAGGAAGACGATTCTGAAGCTTGAGGTGGACATCTCAGACAGGGACTGACTGACTGAAACCGGCCTCAAGAGGCTGCTCGATGCGCTTCAAGATGTTCCGAGTCTAGAGGAGTATGCCAGTGCGCGTTTCATGGGCTCTCACGAGTCCTAGAGATACCTGCCACTCCTCCCATTGGCTCTTGAGCGGAGGTCGGGCTCTGAAACCCTCACGGTCGTGAAAGACATCGGCATAGTCGACGGCTGCTACGAGTTCACAGTCGAGTTCGAGTATGAGCAGGTCGGAGACAAAGCCGCGGCATTGGCAATCGATGTCATCTACGATGCAGTGGTTGGACTAGAAAGTTCGCCGTACCTCTACTACCATACGCACAGGGACAACCCCGAGTGGGTATCTGGGAAGATGATGCTGAAGCATACTGTGATTGCAGGCACATTCGTCCAGCTGCCTAGCTCCTTTGACAATGAGAGCATCCCGTGGCTAGTGGGCACCATAATCCCCAAGTGGTTTACGCGGCTGGACGAGATCCGCCACGACGTATCGACTGCGACTGTCACATCCCGGGAGGTGAAGATTGGAAACAAGTATAGTGAGATAATCCGCAGCCGGGAGTGGGCGGTCGTGCGTATGCAGCTACTGAGTCAGGCCTATAGTGATGCACTGTTCGGTCTTCGTCGCGTGGTCCCAGCCTCTTTGAAGAAGTCCTGATGCGGAGACGGAGATCTTGAGGTCGGCTCGACACTTCATGAGACCTCGAGGAGTGACCCCAGTGCCGTTTCTGGGAGTGACAAGACTCCTGTGTCTGACTTTGTCCGGCCAAAGATGAACGGTTGGTGTTTGCATTCGGGCTCGGCTTCTACTTCATGAGTCTGAATGCAAAGGCCAACCTCAGGTTCATCTTGATAGCGATATTCGAGAAGACGTGGGTGTTCATCATCGGCCTCTCTTACTTCATCGGTCAGGCCTCTGCTCTGCTCCTAGTAGTTGTGACAGGCGACCTCATCTTCGGGCTGCTGTTCCTTTGAGATCTGCTGTTAGTCCGCAAGATGCCCTATTCCTGTTAAGTGACAGCGTAGACCTTGATGCTAGAGCCTCGTGGCGAGCACTCCTTTGACAGAGCTGACCCTCTGAGTGTTAGTGAAGCCCACCTCTCTCAGTCTTACCATGACTCCCTTCTGCATGTCCCTGCCTCTGTACCGAGAGCCCGGTGAACCCACGTAATGGAAGAGGGTACCGCCCGGTCTCAAGACCCTGCGCAGCTGGGAGTAGAACTCTATCGAGTACAACTCGGAGTCTGCTGTGAACCTCGGTGGATCGTGAAGTACTGTATCGAACGTTTCCTTAGGCAGCTCTTTGACTACCTCTACAGCGTCGCCCTTCACGATGCTGACGCGAGGATTGCTGAAGAGCCTCTCAGACCACGGATTGATTCTCGCAAGGTTCAGGACCTCTTGCTGCCTCTCAATCGTCACGATGCTCTTCACACCCCTGTCCAGACATGCTATCGTCGAGTAGCCCAGTCCGGTGCATATCTCAAGGACGACAAGTCCAGCTCGCACACAGGCCTCGGCTTTGAGTGCCGCGTCGGTCAACGGGTCCGTGTCCTTCATGGGATGCATGAGCACACCATCAATTAGCAGTGCAGGTGCCTTGCCCTTGCCAGTCGGTATCAGCTTGTAGAAGTGGTCCCCCCTTATGGCCGCCTTGAACGTACCTGACCCGTCCCAGAAGAAGATGTTCCCGGGGTCGTCGGCCATCTTCCTGAGGGACTCGACATCCCATGGAAGGTTGTCCAGGCTGACTCTGCTCTCGGTGACGCCGAGGTCTAGAGATAGGACTGTGTCCTTCTCTCCTCTGAGGGCAGCATCCAGCGCCTCTCTTGCGGTCTCAGAGTCGATGACGAGCATACCTGTCTGCAGCTCGTTGTCCGTACTCACTTGTGAGTCTTCCTCTTGGGCTCTGCAGGACACGGGCTAGGGGGCGAGCTTGAGCTTGAAGACCTTCTCGAACTTGTCCACCTTGGGCTTCACCACCAGTCGGCAGTACGACTGGTTTGGGTTTCTTCGGAAGTAGTTCTGGTGGTACTCCTCTGCCTTGAAGAACTCCACGAATGGCACTATCTCCGTCACAATGGGGCTCTTCCACTTGCCGCTCCTGGCAAGTTGTTCCTTCATCTCTTCCGCCTGCTGTCTCTGTTCATCACTGTGGTAGAAGATGACCGACCTGTACTGGGTCCCAACGTCATTCCCTTGACGGTTCAGTGTCGTGGGGTCATGCGCCTCAAAGAACACCTCGAGGACTTCCCGGTAGGATATCTGTGCCGGGTCGAATTCTATCTGGCAGACTTCAGCATGGCCAGTCCTGCCAGTGCAGACCTGTTCGTAAGTAGGGTCTCTGACATGCCCTCCTGAGTATCCGGAGACAACTGAGGTCACGCCTCTGAGTCGCTGAAAGATGGCCTCGATGCACCAGAAGCATCCGCCTCCAAGTGTAGCCTTCTCCATATGATGCCATAACGATACAATGCTAATCAAGAAGCTCATAGAGGAACGGGAGGTCTTGCATCAGTTCGGTGAAAGGCAAGGCCTTGTCGATGAGCTGACATGGGACATACCGCAAAGCGTTCTGTGGGATGCCATCTATGAATCTGCAGAGCCCGTTGATTTCGTCTGTGGACACTTCAGCGCCTTGCGTCGGAGCGAGAAACACGGCGTATGCGAATGGTCATGGATGGCGAGAGAGAGGATGGCATTGATGATGAGGTCAATCCAGCGGACGACCTCTAGTGGACTGAATCGCCATCATCTCAATCCATAGAGCATGGATAGCCCTCTGTCTACTTAAGCGGGACGTATGCTGAGCTCTTTGTCGCACCAATCCCCGGTGACCCATGAGAAACCTTGTGAGTTGTGATGCTGAACGATCCCAGGCACTCGCCAATCATCTGAGGCTGGATCTTGACTTTGACGAACTCCTTGCCGTTGTGTACAGCGATGGTGAGGTCGACCATTTCCGGGAGGATGACCATGTCGCGGCAGTGGGTCTTGACGATGACCTCTTTGCCCTTCCTCTGGGCCTTTCTGGCTTCGCGGAGTGCCATGAGGAGTTTCTTCTGACGTTGGGGGAGACCTCTCTTTAGTGTCCTTCTTCTGTGAGAGGGCAAAATCTGAATGAGCTCATCCATGTTCATCTTGGCTAGCTCTTCGAGCTCGTATCCGCGGTACTTGATGACACCCTTCTGCGACATTGAATCACCGGAGAACGGCACAAGGCATGGTCTGTGACCTGCCAGAATTGGCTGAGTTCTCTCTGGTATCAATTTAAGTCTATCTTTATGCTCAGTCCGTCACGACATACTTCTTGTCTCAACGAGAGCCGCAGAGGTGCTCGCTGGTGCGTGGTGTCATGCGTCCGGGGGTGGACCCGATCCCGGCTGTCTAAGTTGAGTCCCCTTCTCCTCCAGTCTGCCGGCCTTCCTCATCGCGTCCGGTACCCAGACGAGAGCAGATTCAAGACCGGGGTCCCGTGCCAATGCCTTCCTTGCCAAGTCAAGGGCCTTCTCCCACCTTCCGAGTTCGTAATTCACCTCTGCCATGTGGAGCAGTACTAGCGGGGACTTCTCCTCCAGTTTCAAAGCACTCTCAAATGATGCAAGGGCCTCCTCGAGCTTGCCGGTCTTTCTGAGGCAGACTCCTCGGTTGAAGTGTGGTATTGCGCTTTTGGGAGCAATCCTTGATGCCTGTTCCAGCAATGCCAGGGCCTCCTGTGTCTGAGAGGAATCAAAGGCTGGCTCTGCCTGCACTTCCATCAGGGCCACTGCCAGTGTGACCATTGCGTCGCCATTCTGGGGGTTCTTTGTAAGTATACTCCTAAGAATGGGAATTGAATCGGCTGCCTTTCCGGCCGTCAGTAGTCTGGCAGCCTGTTCATATTCGTTCTCCTTGGTCTTGGGTTTGAAGAGTGGCATACTGAGGCTCATGGCGCAGCACAGTGACTATGCTCTTAAGCACATAGCTTTGACATGCGATTGGTGATATCTTGACCCATCTCTTCGGTACAAATGGAGTACGTGGGGTCATCAACTCCGAGCTCACTGTCGACATGGTCCTAGACATAGCCCGTGCAGTCGGAACGGTCTTGGGACCTGCGCCGATTGCAGTGTCTAGAGACTCGCGGATGGGCGGGGACATGTATCTGTCGGCGGTCGTGTCCGGTCTGCTGTCCACCGGTTGCAGTGTTGTCGACATTGGGCCTGCCCCAACTCCGACTCTTCAGTATGCCATACCGCGCATTCGATGTGCCGGCGGAGTGATGGTCACCGCATCTCACAATCCGCCGAGGTTCAGTGGGGTGAAGGTGATCGGTGCTGATGGCATTGAGGTCAGTCGTGAAGTGGAGGCCCGCATCGAGAGCGTTTATTTCGCGAAGTCCTTCAGGAACGTGAGCTGGACAGAGATACGAGGAGTCACCCGTGACGATTCACCCATTCGCAGTTACATCGATGCAATCAAGTCGAAGGTGAACTCTGAGGCCATACGAAAGCGGTCGCTGAAGGTAGTCGTGGATGGGGCCAACAGCGTCGGCTCACTTGTGACTCCACTTCTTCTTCGGGAGCTTGGCTGTCATGTGGTGAGCATAAACGCTCAGATGGATGGGCACTTTCCGGGTCGAGAACCAGAACCACTGCCCGAGAACATCACTTTCCTCAGTCAGGCTGTCAAGTCCCTCGGCGCAGACCTTGGAATCGCACATGACGGGGACGCTGACCGTGCCACATTCGTGGACGAGAGAGGACAGGTCCTATGGGGCGACCAGTCCTTTGCCATAGTCGCCTCTCGTGTGTTGAGGCGGATGAAGGACTCGGTGCTTGTCACGCCGGTGAGTAGCGGGCGGCTGATTGAGGACGTTGCCAGAGACGCGGGGGCACGAGTGGAATGGACACGCGTGGGGAGCGTAGTGGTGTCTCACAGGCTGGTCGAGATTGGTGCACAACTGGGTGGCGAGGAGAATGGGGGTGTGTTCTATCCGCTCCATCAACCAGTCCGAGACGGAGCGATGACTGCAGCTCTGATAGTCGAGATCATGTCGACCGAGGAGAAGTCACTCTCGCGACTGGTCGCTGAGTTGCCGGTCTACTACAACAAGAAGTCAAAGGTCCCGGTTCCACCTGAGAAGGAGGAGTCGGTTCTGCCATCACTCTTGCAAATGACAGATGGTATGCAGAGAGTCACACTTGATGGAGTAAAAGTGATCTACGACGAAGGGTGGGTCCTCATGCGTCCCTCAGGAACTGAGCCGCTGTGGAGGTGTTTCGCGGAAGGAAGGAGTCTCGAGTCCGCAACACACCTCTGCAAGCTGGGCGAAGACATGATTCGGAGCGCAGCTGGCTTGTGAAACCAGCGAGCGTCACCATCGTAGATAGAACTCACGAGATGAGGAAGACCGGGTGGCCTTCCTCACTCAGATTGTGATCCCGAGAATGACCTACTGGGTCTTCTCTTCCTTCTTCTCTTCCTTCTTCTCTCCCGACACGGACTCCTCATCGAAGTCGAAGTCCTCGAGAGGCTCAGGGGCGGGTGTGGTGAGCATGGTCCAGCCAATCCACATTGCAATCACACATATCAGGACTGCAGCCAGCCAGACCGGAAGGATGATCAGAAACATCGGGTCTGGAGCGAGAATCTGGTCAAGGATCGTTCCTGCACCGAAGGTAGTATGGACCCAGTCTCCGAGGCTTGGAATCAACTTCAGAAGGACAAGTCCCCATGTATAGTACACCATGACTAGTAGCGCCAGGATAAGCATCAATGCGCCTGCAATCTTCTCTTTGCCCATTTATCCGTCTCCTGAGTGGGAGTTATGGAACTGATTCCATGACGGCTTCGTCTATCATAAAAGGATTACGCAGCTGCGTATATTCCGTCGGCGCAGGTGACAACGTACGTCTGGTGCAAGCCCAGATGAGCCGTCCGGACTTCGGTTCGAGTCGTAGTCGTCGTTCGTGTGCTCCGTGTTCCTTGCTTGTCCTCGTGCGCATTGCTTATAATGGGCGCAGTTCAGTCTGCGGGCCACAGCAAAGATGGGAACTCACTCTGAGGTGCGTGCGATGAAGATTATCGTTCCAGTCAAACAGGTGCCAGAGGTGTCAGAGGTGAAAGTCAACCCTGACACAGGCACTCTCATACGAGATGGTGTACCGAGCATTCTCAATCCGTTCGACGAGATAGCTGTTGAAGAGGCTGTCAGAATCAAGGAACGACTTGCTGATGACACCGAAATCACAGTGATAACGATGGGGCCACCGCAAGCGAAGGACGCCCTTTACAAGGCACTCGCCATGGGTGCTGACAAGGCAGTCCTTCTCACTGACCGTTCATTTGCGGGTGCTGATACCTGGGCGACTGCTTTCACACTTTCTGAACAGATCAAGAAGATGGAGTACGACCTTGTCATCTGTGGCAAGCAGGCCATCGATGGCGATACTGCCCAAGTCGGTCCTGAGCTCGCGGAGCTGCTAGGCATACCCCAGATATGCTATGTCCGCCATCTTGAGTTTGATGAGGACCGCAAACATGTGATTTGTCACAGGGCGACTGATGAAGGTTATGAGGTTGTGAAGGCCAAGTTGCCAGCCCTAATCACTGCTAACAAGGGCCTCAATGAACCCCGGCTACCGAACATCATGGGCATAATGAAGGCAAAGAAGAAGCCACTTGAAGAGGTTGGTGCTGCCAAACTTGGTGTGCCAGAGGACCGAATCGGGCTAAAGGGGTCTCCAACCACTGTCAGGAGAGTGTTTCCACCGCAGAAGCGGAAGGGTGGTATCAAACTCGAAGGTGTCACAGCAAAAGAAGCTGTTCAGAAGCTGGTCGAGTTTCTAGCAGAGAAGGGGGCGATATGAGAGATGGGTCTGATATACAAGAGAGAGACCTGCACTGGTTGCATGTTGTGCATAAAGGTCTGCAATTTCGGTGCAATTGAGAAGGATGGTGACAAGGTCAAGTTTGACTTTGACAAGTGCGTACTCTGCGGCTCCTGCGAGGAGGTCTGCCCCGTCGATGCGATTGAGATTGAACGGCAGGTCATATGTGCAGAAGCACTGGCAGAGTACAAGGACGTCTGGGTCATCTGTGAGGCAGTTGGGACTCGCCTGAGGAACGTATCGTATGAGCTGGTGACCAAGGCAAGGGAGCTTGCGGACAAGCTGGGAGAGAAAGTGGTCGCAGTCCTTATGGGAAATGGTATTGCGCACTTTGCTGACTCATTGATACATCAGGGCGCAGACCGGGTGATTGTGGTCGATAACCCCACACTTGCTGACTACACTACTGATGCGTACACCATCACTGTGGGTTCGCTCATCGCCTCGAGAAAGCCCGCAGTAGTCCTCTTCGGAGCAACAAACAACGGCCGTGATCTCGCACCCAGAGTGGCAGCCCGGTTCAAGCTCGGCCTCACTGCTGATTGCACAGGTCTTGACATCGATGAGAAACGCCAGCTGGTGCAGACACGTCCCGCGTTCGGAGGCAACATTATGGCGGAGATTCTGTGCCCCTACACTCGTCCACAGATGGCGACAGTGCGGCCTAATGTGTTCAAGCCGAGTGCTCCGGATGAATCCCGGAAGGGCGAGGTAGAAACTGTGCAGGTCAAGATAAGTCCAGTCCAAGTTCGCACCAAAGTACTGGAGAAGGTCTCTGAGGTGTCTGAGGGAGTCAAGTCTGTAGAAGAGGCAGAGGTCGTCGTCTGCAGTGGCCGCGGTATCAAGGACCCCTCAAACCTCGACTTGCCGCGACAGCTCGCAGCACTCCTCGACGCTGCAATCGGAGGCTCTCGACCCGTTGTGGATGCAGGCTGGCTTCCACCCAGTCAACAGGTCGGTCAGTCCGGTCGTACTATCTGCCCGAAACTCTACTTCGCGCTTGGAATATCCGGGCAGATTCAGCATCTCGCTGGAATGAGTAGCAGTGAGGTCGTGGTTGCCATCAACAAGGACCCTGAGGCTCCTATTTTCGGCATAGCTGACTTCGGGATTGTTGGAGACATATTTGAGGTAGTGCCTGCGCTAATTGAGGAGCTGAAGCGGTTCAAATCTGAGCGTTGATACAGACATGTATGTTGCGCTGCCCTGAATCGTGCTACGCCTTGAAGTGAGCACTTGAAATAGTGCTCACTGACACGGGCTGGGTTTGCAGCAGCTGCCCAGAAGCTGGACCATCTTGGACAACACTGCTTGGTGCCCATATACCTCAGTGCGTGAACAGAGAGACAGAGGTCGACTGGACACATCGTGAGACCTCAAGCAGTGACCCTACCCAGCGCCGTCTCCTGGGGGCGATAACACTCCTGTGTCCAGCTCTGTCCGACTAGGAACGAACGGTCGGCGCTTGTCGATGCGAGTATTCTGCCTCTCAATCATGCTTGTAGATTCCTTTACTACTCGTGTGTGATTCAAACTCAAGGAGGAATTGTGATTGGTATTCAGTCCACTCGGTCCGGGAATGGAACTCGTCTGGGACATAGTCGCAATGGTCATCTCGATACTGGCCGTAATGCTGGTTGTCCTGATTAACGGAGCGATCCAGAAGGGCGGCAAGCTGTCTTCAGACGTGACGCGGAAGATTGTCCATATCTTCGCAGGACCAGTCTTCTTGGTCACTTGGCCACTCTATACAGGGGGACTCCTGAGCAGAGTCATCGCGGCTGTGGTGCCCATCCTCTTTGTCCTGCTCTTCGTGGGCATTGGGACTGGAAAGGTGAAGAACGAGGCCTTTGTCGCGTCCATGTCTAGGTCGGGGAAACCGGAAGAGCTGCTTAAGGGAACGCTCTACTATGCCATATGGATTGTTATCATCACGCTGCTATGGTTCTACGTCCCGCCCGCAGGTCTGGCCAGTGCCAGTCCTCTTGCACTGATTATCATCGGGTGCGTTGCTGGTGGCGATGGCATGGCCGACATAGTCGGGCGGAAGTACGGAGGCGAACGGAAATTCGGTATTGGTGGAGCACAGAAGACAGTCGCTGGCTCCTTTGGGATGTTGATTGGCTCCCTTGTGTTCTGTAGTGCACTCGTCCTGATATTCTCGCTTGAAGCCGGCTTCAGCTTGATTGCCATGTTTCCAGTCATCCTCATCATAAGCATAGTGGCTACTCTGGTCGAAGCGCTCAGTCCTAGCAGTCTGGACAACTGGACAGTACCAATCTCGGTGGTCATCGTAGCGGCTGTGCTCAGCTCTGTAACGATGTGGTCATTCCCGCTTCTCACGCTGTGATAGGTGGTGCAGGTCTTGACTGGAGATGTGACAGTTCTGAAACTGGGTGGCTCGCTCCTCACTGACAAGTCGAAGCCCTACACGGCCAGAGAGGATGTGATTAGGCGGGTCGCCCATGACATCAGGGACTGTCTGGACTCCGGGCTGCTCCAGTCCCTTGTGCTGCTTCATGGAGTCGGGTCGTTTGGGCACCCGCCGGTGCTCGAGCATGGACTGCACAAGGGCTTCAGAGACAAGTCGCAGCTGATGCCTCTCACCCGGACACAACAGAAGGTGAACGAGTACAGGCTCATGCTGGTGAAACACATGCATGAGGCAGGGCTCCCTGTGAACCTGATGCATCCATCCTCGATGATTGTTTCCGAGGGGATGCGGATATCCAGTTGGTGTCTTGACCCACTCAAGGGGTATCTTGACCTTGGAACGATACCGTTCTTGGGCGGGGACGTTATATTCGACCGCAAGATGGGGTTCAGTGTCGGCAGCGCTGACCAGATGGCTGTACTATTGACACGTGAGCTATCAGCCAAGCGGCTGCTCTTTGCCACCGATGTTGCTGGCGTCTTTGACAGGAGCCCGAAGGCGGCGGGGGCGAGGTTTATGCCCGAGATTCACCTGAAAGACCTTGACCGGCTCTTCGCGGAGATGGGCGCAACAGGGGCAGTGGATGCAACTGGCGCAATGAAGGGGAAGCTCTCATCGCTCCTGCCAATCGCAGACATGATTGAGAAGGGACTTGAGGTTTCGATTCTCTCATTGATGCGAGAGGGGAGTCTGCGGAGTCACCTGACTGGGAGTCTGGACTGCACACGGATTCGTGCTTGAGGTGTCAGTGGCACAACTGTAGCTCACACGGCATCCCAGGGAGCTGAGCACTTGCGAAACTGGAAGGTGGTCCTGCTGGTCCGTCTGCCGGTGTACTTATCACCGGGGGCCACTCTAAGTGTATGGAGCAAGTGGCTTAGATGACATCTGCAATCTTGAAGCGGCCTTCCAGATCAAGGCCGTCGACCTTCTCTGTAGTGGCAAGAGACCCCACGACTCACGATTTGGGCGTGATTGTGCAGAGCAAGTTCCCTGCCGTGGGCTCACTTGTGCCATTTGCGGCTGCAGAGGTCGGCGCCATAGCCACTCAGGCATGGGCCAACGTCTCGTTTGGTCCTAGAGGGCTGGAGTTGCTCTCGCGTGGCATGACTGCCACCGAAGTCCTCAAGTCCCTATTGAAGGACGACACAAAGGCTGAACACAGACAGGTTGGAATTGTAGACTCGTACGGAAGGGCGGCGGTGCACACTGGAAGCGAGTGTATGCAGTGGGCAGGACACGTAATTGGCGATGGTTTCTCCTGTCAGGGAAATATCCTTGCAGGAGAGTCTGTCGTCTCTTCAATGGCACATGCCTACGAGAGCACTGAGGGCGACCTGATTGACCGGCTGTTCGCAGCACTGAAGGCAGGCCAAGCCGAGGGCGGAGACCGAAGGGGGATGCAGTCCGCAGCACTCCTAGTCGTCAGGAAGAACGGTGGTTATGAAGGTGGAACAGACCGCTACGTTGATGTGCGCGTGGACGATCACCGTTCCCCAATCGAAGAGCTTGAGCGTGTCTTCAGAATCTATGACATGACGCTGCTGAGCCGTGAGCCAACCAGTGCGTTGCTGGAGATTCGGGATGATGTCGCTCTGAGGATACAGGAGGCATTGGTGCGCTTGGGATACCTAGACCGTGTAGAGAGGTTTGGGTTCTCCTCACATGCGCAGAGTGCTCTTCAAGCCTATCTGAACTACAGCAACTTCGAGAACAAGGCGCGTGATGACGGAAGGATTTGGAAGAGCGTCTACAATTACCTGCTGGAGGACGCTGCGAAGGCTTCTGCTGAGAAGTAGGATGCGCTCTCGTAGTTGAGACTCCAGTCTGAGCTTCAGTGTGAGGCTTCGCCATGCAACTAGCTTCTCTACTGTATTGTAACCGAAAGTTTATTAACAACTGTAATAATGTACAGTATTGAAGTACACTGACCGTGACAACCAAGAACACGAACTGGACTCCGCGTGACTCACACGCCTAGAGACTCGTGCTTCGATTCCCATGGGCTGCCAACTCGCGGTCCATGAGTACCGTCTTGGTTGTTCGGAAGGGGTGACAAAGAATGGGTGAATTCCGGGATGAGATTCGAAGGGAACTCGATGAGATTCGCGAGTTGAAGCAGCGACTGAAGGAAGAGCTAGACTCTCTAAGGAGAGAGAGGGATGAATTCCGTCGGCACAGGCCGCGAGAACGACCCCCTCATCGTGAACCGCCTCCACCTAGAGCTGCAGTAATCGACCTGAGTGGGATAACTGAAGGTCTGGATGAGATGATGGCTGGAATCGGCGAGCAAATACGAATGAGCGTGGAAGGCCTAGACAGATGCGGAAGACGCATTCATGGCCCATTCATTCGATTCTCCAGAGACTCAAGGGAGAGGCGTAGGGCTATTGAGCAGATCTCTCCTGAGAGAGTTGCCAGAGTGATATCTCCTCTGGGAAGTGAGGAGCGACTCAGGATCCTCGAGTCTCTGAAGGACGGAGGCAAGACTTTCAATGAACTTGAGGAACAGACTGGTCGGACCGGAAGCTCTCTCACGCACCATCTCAATCCGTTGCTTGAGGCAGGTTATGTCATCAAGGGCGAAGTCCGTGGTACATACTACCTCTCTGTCGAGGGAAGACTTGCATACAGGCTTGCACAGTGGCTGACCAGCAAGGTGGAGAGAGAGCGGAGGTCAAATGGTAACCACGACGAGACTGAGCACGCTGAAGCACCCTCTGATCCAGAGGAGTTTGACTCGGGGACTGAAACAGAATCGAGAGATACTGAGGTCGTTGAAGAACCGGAGCATACTGAGCACGAAGACGAATGGGGTGGCAACTGATGAGAGACCTCACTGTGAGCAATGAACTACGTGTGTTGACCGAGGACTGTCAGCTCATCTCGGCCAAGACCGCGATAGTGGAGTCAAGGGCCGGTTGCATCTGGGCCCCGTTGATGCGTAGTGACACCAGAGTAGGTGTCGTCTTCATGGGGCCGTCCCGAATTGCAGTGGACGCTATCACTGAGACTGAGATGGGTGCTATAGGCCGGTCGATCACCGACTCCTTGACGGGCGTCTCTGTATTGATAGGTGCGGTTTCTGTGGAACAGAAGTCGCGGGACGCACAAGAGGACGATTTCCCGGCTGCCGGCTGCAAAGGTGTCGGTGAGTTCCTTCAGATGGCACAGGAAAGACTCAGAGAACTGCGTCTGGAGAAGTCAGACATGGACTCGGGCTCGATGGCTCTGTTTGCCAAGGGAAGCGACGAAGAGGACATCCTTCTTCGAGTCAAGGACGATAGTATCGTGTTCATGCATGGTAGACGAATACACGTCCTAAGCAAGCAATCGTCTGTCTCTGTCGGAGAGGAAGGTGTGGCAGTGAGAGGCAGACGCGGCAAGACTATCGTGATTGGCCGCCACGACCTCTGGGGACTTGATGGTCTCAGCGACCTGCCAGACATGATTGAAAGACAGGTCCGAAGAGCGATTCGCGTACTTGACACAGGATCGAGTCCTCCTCATCGTCTGCATGGACGTTTCTGCCATGATGTGGATGATGGCGCGTTAGATGAGGCAGATGACTGGGACTCCTAGTCCAGCATTTCTCCTACGTGCGTGATGAGGGCGCTTCCTGCGCCTCCTTTCCCGCTGACATTGCCTCTGTAGAGTGTGACTGGATCTGTAGTTCATATAGTGCGTAGTACTTGCCTCTCCGTTTCATCAGCTCCGAGTGGGTTCCACTTTCAACAATCCGTCCTTGGTCCATCACGATGATTCGGTCGGCCTGCACAATTGTTGACAGGCGGTGTGCAATCACGACCGAGGTCCTGTCCTTCAGCAGTTCTCTCAGTCCTCTCTGAATTGCGTACTCTGTGTAGATGTCCACCGAGCTGGTCGCCTCATCAAGCACCAGAATGCGTGGATTTGCAATCACCGTGCGAGCGAAGCTGACCAGCTGCCGCTCGCCCTCTGAGAGGTTGCCTCCGCGCTCGCCGACTTCTGTTTCAATCCCATTCTGCAATCCATCGAAGACTCGTCGTGCACCAATGGCATCTATGGCGGCCAGCACCTCTGCATCAGAGGCATCAGGCCTGCCATACTTGATGTTGTCGCGCACCGTCCCCATGAAGAGAAATGAGTCTTGCAGGACAAGACCGATAGCCGCGTGTAACGAGTCCTGACTTACCTTTCTGATGTCCACTCCGTCAATCTCTATCGACCCCGAGTTGACTTCGTACAGGCGCGTCAGCAGGTTCACAACAGTCGACTTGCCTGCACCGGTCTCTCCTACTATCGCCACGGTCTCACCCGGCTGAATCTCTAGGTTGAAGTCACGCAGTACTGGTATTCCTTCCACATAGCTGAAGTTGACCTGACTGAACCTGATGTGACCTCTGACTTCGCGAAGTGCTTGCGCATCTGGTGCATCCTTCACACTCGGCTCAGTGTCTATGATTCCGAAGACTCTCTCAGCGCCTGCAAACGCGCTCTGGACCATGGCGTAGAAGTTGGCGATAGTGAGAATCGGTCTGAAGAACTGCTCATTGAATGAGATGAAGAGGACAACTGTCCCCAGAGTCATGGTGCCCTCCATCAACCGAAGACCTCCAAACCAGAGTATCAGGAATACACCCACTGCGCTGATGAATCTTATGGACGGGAAGAATGTCGCCTGTGAGCGTCCAGCGTCCACGTTTGCATCATAGTCCGCCCGAATCAGAGAATCGAAGTGCTCAACATTGACCCTCTCGCGCGCAAAGCTCTTCGTGACCTTAGCTCCTGCAATGCTCTCTGCCAGGTCCGAGGTGACGCTTGAGATTGTCTTCCTAGTACTTCGGAACGCCTCCTTCAGTACCCTCCTGAAATAGAGTGTCACCAATAGTAGAACCGGCACTATGGAAACGGAGACGAATGCCAGTTGCGTGTCAACGGTGAACACCACGGCGCCTATTGCAAAGACGACAAACACCTGTGCGAAGGTACCGATAAGACCCCCAGCCAGCAGTTCGCTCATTCTGTCAATGTCATTCGTGAGTCTTGACACCACTCGTCCTGAAGCAGACTTGTCGTAGAAGTCCTGTGATAGTTTCTGAAGGTGAGAGTAGAGCTGCTGTCGCACATCGTATACAGCACTCTGGCCAATCTGAGACGACAGGTACTCGGTCCCATAAGTGCAAAGCCATGCGAACAGTTGCAGGACTACATAGAGCGTTGCAGTGAGTAGGAGTCCACTGAGGTCTCCGCTGCCAAAGTCCACATCTATGGCCCTCCGTAGTACGAATGGAATCATGACGTTCAGGGCTATGCTTACTGCGACCAGAACAGCCACCACGGCGAACTGCCCTCGATATCGAAGAAGATACTTGGTCATTCGTACCATCAGTTGGCTGTCTGTGTACAAGTATGCCCGTGCATCTGGGTCGTCCTGGAGATTGAGCGCGCCTGACACTCTATCCACCTCTCACCTCTGCGGTGCTGCTCTGTTGTCTCTCCGTGGCGGTTGCCGCCTCCATCTGTGTAAGGGTCTCGTGGATGGAGAAGTAGAGCCCCCTGCGCGACATCAGTTCGTCATGAGACCCCTGTTCTATGATCCTCCCCCTCTCCATCATGATGATGAGGTCAGCGTTGCGTATGGTACTGAGTCTGTGGCTGATGACGAATGTGGTCCTTCCCCTCATCAGGTTTTCAAGAGCCTTCTGAATCACCAACTCGGTCTTAGCATCAACCGAGCTTGTCGAGTCATCGAGTACTAGGATTGGCGTGTTCGCAATCAGGGCACGTGCAATGGCCACTCTCTGCTTCTGACCTCCGCTGAGGGTCAGGCCTCTCTCTCCGACGACTGTGTCGTATCCTTCCGGGAGTCCTTCAATGAAGTCATGTATCATTGCTGCTCTGGCTGCGTCTTGAATCTCCTTCATTGATGCATCAGGCCTAGCGAAGGCGATGTTCTCTTTGATGCTCGTTGAGAACAAGAATGGCGACTGATGAACCATCCCCACACTCCTCCTGAGGTCATCAAGGCGATAGTTCCGCACGTCCACTCCATCAACTAGGACTTGTCCTGGCATCAGTACTTCACAGATTGTCCCCTCGATCTCCACGGTCCCATCGCGTGCCGGATAGTACTTCCCTTCAATGCATACACGAGCCTCTTCATCTACCCGATATATCCGCCCCTTGTATTCTACGGTGGGTCGTGAGTCCACATCATAGAATCGGGGTATCAAGTTCACGAGGCTCGTCTTTCCTGACCCAGTGCCACCGATGAGCGCCACGACCTGTCCTGCTCGGACCTTGAGCGATATGTCCCTCAGGACCAACCTGTCTGCCCCCTTGTGTGAGAAGGACACATTCCTGAATTCCACGTCCCCCCTGACACCTGAGAATGGGACTGGATGGTCGGGGTCTCGTAGCTCATCCTCTTGGTCCAGGATGTAGAACGTCCTCTCTGCGGCCGCAGAAGCTCGTTGATACATACCCATCCCCCAACTGAGGAACCTTGCGGGCAGAAGGAGGGTCGCTACCAATGTCACAAATGCGACGAAGCTGCCATACGACAGGTCTCCCGTTGAGAACCAGTAGCCACCTGCGTACAGTAGGAATCCCGTGGCCAGACCGAACATGGTTGGCAGGAGTGGCTCGTATAGCGCCAGCAGCCTGAAGGCACGGACAGAGACATCACGAAAGGTACGGTTTGCAACCTCGACCCTAGCTCTCTCTCTGTCGGTTGCAGCAAACGACTTCACAATCTTCATGCCCACAATGTTCTCTGCAAGGATTGAGCTCAGCTTGCCGTATTCCTCCCTCGACTCGTGGAACACTGGTCTCACCCTCCTGGCGAATGTGACGACAAAACCGCCGACTGCTGGAATCATGACTAGCATGTAGAGCGTGAGGGTTGGGGTGATTGACCACATCACAAGGTACGTACCAATCAGTGTGGCCACTCCAATGAAGAGAACACGATAACCCCAGAACAGGAACTCGCGCATTGTCGTCACATCGGTGGTCACACGAGCCAAGAGCTGACCCGTTTCATTCTGGTCGTAGAATGCAAGGTCCTTCTCCATGAGTGACCTGTAGAGCTCACTCCGAAGGTCATAGACTGCCTTCTGTGCAGATATCGCGGCTCCATATCTCCCCATGATGTCGAACAGAGCGTACAGACCAGCTAGCAGAATGTAGACCAGCGCATAGGGCAGGAGGTCTTGGTACCTAGCTGAGGGGATCACTACGTCTATTATCTCGCGAATCACAAGTGGTGTCAGGACACTGAAGGCGGTCCCTATTCCTGCTAGAGCGAGGTATCCGAAGAACAGCCTCCTGTGTCGGAGAGGATACCGTGTGAGCCGAGTGATGTACCCCATCTTCATTTGCCCAACGAGTCTGGAGGCTGCCCCATCAAAAGAGTTGCGATGTGTGAGTATGCCTGTGGTGGTCTACCTGTCACATGCTTGTGCGAGTCTTCGACCGAGCTCCCTGCAGCTGGCGAGCGCTTCTTCGTTAGGATAGTCCTTGCATCGGAGGGGCGCCGCAATCATTACTGCTCCCCGTTCCACAAGAATCTTGGCAATCTCCTCGGGTGCCTCGCCACTCCATCCGTATGACCCGAAACTTGCAGAAGGCATACCATTCATACCCGAGATCTCCGAGAGGATCTGTCGGACTCTTGGTAGTGGCCGCTTCATTCTTGTTGAGCTTCCAATGGCAAGAGCACAGAATCCCTCTAGACCCGTGTAGTCCCTTGCCTCAATTGCACTGCATTCGACGCCGGACGCCACAACACCTTCACAGATGGCATGGGCCATCGCCTTGGTGCGGCCCAGGGTGCTCTCGTATACCACAAGTACCTTCATGGTAAGTCAACTCCACCAGAAAGAATTAGGAGAAAAGGCTTCTGAAGTGGTTTGCTGATTCCCATAACAACACACTCGAATATGACTTTGCAACAGCCGAGATGAACCGACTTGTCCGACCAGTACGTTCTGCAGAAGGCTCAGCAGGTATGCAGATTGCTGATCAGCATCTACGGCTCGGCTGTGTCAGAGCGCAAGCTGCCTCCTGTTGATGAACTTGTGTTGACCATTCTTAGCCAGAACACTGCTGATGTCAACGCGGAACGGGCCTTTGCGGCACTGAAGGCCAAGTATGATGACTGGGAGTCCGTCCTGCACGCCCCGGCTGACGAACTCGGACGGGTCATAAGGCCCTCCGGTTTCTTCAGACTGAAAGCACAACGTATACAGGCCACGCTGGCGGAGATTCAGACCCGTACGGGGCAGATCAGTCTGTCCTTGCTTGCAGACATGCCAACAGATGAAGCGAAGCACTGGCTGATGTCACTTCCTGGTGTCGGTCCCAAGACCGCATCGATTGTCCTGCTGTTCTCTTTTGGCAGACCCACATTGCCCGTTGATACGCATGTCTGGAGAGTGACGCGACGCTTGGGACTAGTGCCCTCCAAGGCCAGTAGAGAGAGTGCTCAAACGGTGCTAGAGCGTCTCCTGCCTGCCATATGCATTCCCTCAGCCAATCGCAACTTGATTCGTCTTGGCCGGGAGATATGCAAGGCGCGACGGCCTCGCTGTGACAGGTGCTTTCTGAGAGACCTGTGCGATTACTACGCCCTGAGTCCCCTGATGAACTCATGAACTGGCCATATTCAGCCTATCTTGTCGTTTCCCGGTATTTCTTAAGGTCTACGAGTGAGTGGAGCCGATTGCTACGATGCGGGTTCGTATTCTGTCATGGCATCTTTAGTGGTCACGCTGCTCACGTTCCCATAAGTCGAGTCAACTTCAGCACGAACATGGCCGCTCCGAACAGGAATGTGACAGTCCATGTCGTGAGCACTATGATCATTATCGGACGTGCTCTCCTCAACAGACGCAGGGGCAGGTCGGGTCTTATCAAGAAGGCAACGACAAGTATCAGCGCCATGCCAATTGTCAGTATGCCCAGAGTGTCGTGGACTATGACATACCAGTAGGTCTGGGGATTGGCCATCACGAGAGGCAGTGCGCTCAGAGCCTGTGGTATCATCCATAGCGACACGCCGAGAAGATGAATCAGTATTATGGAGTAGACTGCTCTGTGATGAAGTCTGAAGTCCAGTCTTCTGGCTCCATACCACCATCCGATGGCAACGACAATCATCATCACGCACTCGAGTACAAGGACTGGCGCTGCTATCTGTAACCAGTTTTGTAGTTGCTGCATGGTGTGACTCCTCCTATTTCGTGCGAATCTTGCTGACACTCCCGCTGGTTGTGAAGAGGCTGGACTCAAGAACGGCTTCTTTTCCCTCATGTGCTGCCACTATTGCCGAGGCTATCATTGCCCACGGGCAGAACCGGACGTCCAGATTGCGATAAGCCTCGGAGTCATGAATTCGTGCAAAAGCACACTTGTTGGCTGCCACTGCAATTGCACCATCTTCTAGACTGACTCGGGCGAACTTGACAAACCCCTGTTCTCTTATGTATCTCGCATACGTATCTAGTTTGGTAATGATGTCAGTACGCGGGTCCAGCAGACTAGATGGCAGATAGGCTGAAAGAATGTCCGCTATCCGGATCAGCACATAGTTCTTTATTGCAGCCTCGCCGAGAATCTTAATGAAGACGCTCTCGAAACCAAATATCGCTGCTCGGAGCTTCCAGATGTCCTCAAGCGTGAGTCCCTTTGCAGACCCTGCCGCCCTAGCCTCCGCCACAACCTGCCTGAACTTCGTCAAGAATGCCTTTAGCTCTGCTGCCAATCCGTCTAAGTCAGTGCGTTCACTGAATGCCTCTGGCAGGAACTCTCTGACGTAGTGAACCATGCGTGGGAGTACATGGTCATCAAGGACGTTTGGTCCTATGAGTTCAACTCCTACTGCCTCATACGCATCCAGAATTCCTGCATACAGAAACACTGCGTCAAGTGCCGCGGTGTCTTCGGGTCTGATTCTCTTGACCCTTTTCAAATCTCTAGCCTCGTTGTGGTAATTGGTGTTGTCCGTTAAGTTGTTTGCCCACCGATGCCGCCAACTTCAACAGTCACTCCGCTGTCCCCAGTTCTCTCCATGACCAGTCTCCCGCGCGCATCTTTACCGAAGATGAGTTCGAATCTCTGGAATCTTCTGCGTGTGATGAGTCGGACCAACGAGTCAAGGTTATTGACGAGAGTTGAGAGGAACACACCAGCAACAGGAGGCATGCGTGCTCCGGACTCGTGAAGCAACACACCATCTTGACTCAGGAGCGACCTGTTGGCGAACTGCCCAGTCCATATGTGCTGCTCTTGTGCTGAGGCTGGATCCATGTGACACATTGAGCCTGCAATCTGCATCACAGTACTCTCCGGCGTCTGAATGGTTCCACTAGCCACACTCAGCAAGTTGCCGCTCCAGCATACCGCTATCGCGTATCCCGAGGCAGTAAGCAGGAACTGCCTGTATTCTTGCGCGGATAACACCCGTGACAGTGTCGTCACAAGCGTGTCATGCAGCAGAAGAATCTCCCTGACCTGTTCTTCCCTGTAGAGCGGCTTCGGACGAGCGAATGCCGCCACGGCTTTCCTCTGAGCCAGGTCCACGACAAATGCCAGCGGTATGTCGTTTCTGTCCTCAAGAAGGTGTTGCATATATGCCTCGATTTCCTGTTCACCGAAAAGCTGAACCACTATCGCATCGATTGCCCGGCTTATCTTGTGTTTCTCTTCTTGTGGGAGTTGGACTCCATCTATCTCAGGCATCTCTACTCTCCTCATGAGGTCCCGCACTCTCATCATTGTCTCCTGAGCAACTTGGCGTGGTGCTCTGCTGTCAAAGACACCGACCAGTACTCTCTGAGTGTTGTCTATGCCTGCGAAGAGGAAGACCTCCGCCTCGGTGGTGAATGACTCAAGAACCTTGGACCGCGCGTGTTGGCTGAAGTCCCTGATAGCTGAAAGCAGCCCTGAAGAGAGAATGACCTGATCGCTATCGCCCTCGGCTTCAGAATCCATCTTCGAGTAGTGGTACAGTAATAATCCCTCTTCTATCAGGAAGACTTCTTTGAGCACTCAGATTACCACACTGACCGTTCTGATTTGTGTTATGTGATTAGTCATGAACTCAGCGCACCAATGAATCATTGTGTTGGTGCATCGTGTTCCTCATCACACCACAAGATAAAAGGCTGCCCTGCAGAGGGATGAAGTTCATAGAAACAGGAATGCCCACGATGAAACCGCGCATACTCGTCGACATGCCAAGAGCCACCAGAAACCGATGTCTAGGCAAGACCATTACCACTGCAGATATCGGCTGCTCCAACCTGTTTCTTGGACCTGACAATGGAATGGTTTCTCTCGAAACGGTCAGTGCACATCTGGCAACTGTATCAAGGCCAATTGAGGGATGACTTGGCAAATGACTGACCGCGTGAACCGATGGATTAGTTCTATAGATGTAGTGCTTGTTGTCATAGCGGTCGCTGTATTCGCAGCCTCTCTCTTGGTATGGTTGATTGCACTTCCTGTGCCTCGTGAAACGGTATTCCTCGCCACTACAATCGCGCTCGTCATATCACTGATGCTTGTTGTGAATGTGTCCGTGCTTGTGATATTCCGGCTCCAACGGCGGGTCTCGGACTTGGAGGACTCCTTACGTGCTGGGGGTACTGACAAGAAGCCCGTCGCTGAGAACCCTGTGATAGTCGTGACGTTGAGCAACACAGAGCGTCGTGTGATCAACAGCTTGGAAGAGTGCGGAGGACGGATGACACAAGACGAGCTACGCATGGCCACAGGACTCAGCAAGTCAACGCTGAGTGTGGCAATTAGCTCGTTGGAGCGCAAGTCACTGGTTGATCGTGAGACTCATGGACGCACCAAGCTAGTGATACTGGTTCACTCTGTCACCAAGTAGATGGGCCTCAGTAGTACTCTTCGAACGATTCTGGGCTCCCTTATCACTCGGAGTGACGGACAAGGAGAAATGAACCTGAATTGCGGTGTGTATCTGAACTGTTCATGGAGAATCTCTATCTATCCTCTGGTCTATTGCTATGACTGTCATCAACAGCAATCTATGAGGTGGTTGAAGACGAGACCGCGATTAACAAATCACATCGTTGGAGTCGCCTTGGCGGCAAGTCTTGTGATGCTGGGCTTAATCCCGTCTGCCGTCACTGCGCAGACGACGGTCCACACCCCGCTCCAGGTGGCAGAGCCGCTTGAAGAGATATACCCTGGCGTCTACCTCTACTGGGAGTGGTGGAACGAGACAAGCGAAGACTATGACTACTATATGCCATCTAACACAACCGGTGAGTACTCCATACTGGTTCAGGACATATACAACAACACCTACTATATCCACGAGCACTTCTACAGCTACTATGAGAGTGAGTGGTCCTTCAAGAACCTCCTCGTGATCATTCTGGTCGACCCAGATGCCTCCTATGTGAACTGGCTGAGTGGTCAACCAGAAGGCTGGGACATCTGGATGATCTACTGGATGCCCAACGCGGATGCTCTCACGGGGGACGAGGTCTTTGTATACTCGGGCTTCTACTACAGCTACTACTACAGCTATGCGGACTTCAGGAGCAACTACACATGGTGTGACGAGGTTGGCAATCCTGTAGACCCGGACACCGTGATTCCTCTTTTGAGCGAGGAGTACTGGTGGGCCCAGTACTACGTGAATGACTACAATTATACTGGCGAATGGACCTACTACTCATATGGCTATGACGTCAATGAGATGGCAGTCCAGAACAACACCGTACACTGGATGAACCACTACTTCTCCGGACTGAGCTGTTTCAACGACACCAACGGAAACGGCATCATGGACACCTACTACGACCTAGTGGAGTATGACTGGAATCAGGATGGCATCATTGACTGGACCTACTATGAAGTCAATCGAACTCTCTCTGAGAAGGTCTATGACTTCTACTCTGACACTGCTCAGCTTGGCGAAGTGAGGGAGCCCTTCGTCAACGAGAATGGCCAGATAGAATGGAGCGCCGAGGTCGTGGACATCGAGGGTTACTTCACCGATGGGTATCCTGTTATATACTACTACGACGGAACGGATGCCTCCTTTGGAGTCTTGGAAGCGATTCCCGACCCAGTAGTCATCCCGGTCAACCTGGAGAGGATGGAGATGGTCTACCGGTTCGAGGTCACTGACGTTGCAGCGGTGCTCAAGATTGACCAGCACATTGGCGAGTTCACTGACCCCACAACAGGTGAGGTCCACCCCGCAGTTCTTGGACTTGGCATGACACTCAACTACTGGAGTTCTTTCTCAAGCCATGAGATCTCACCATTCACTCCAGAGCCAACGTACACCACCTACCCGGAGGATGGTGTGACTGCTCCCGGCGATTCGACCTATACCACCCCATCGGGTGATGTATTAGTGCCCATTGGCAGAACGGACGACTTCGTCAGTCTGCCGCAGGGCAGTCTATTGTTCAACGAGGATGACGATAGCCTCGTCAGGATCGATTTCGGGGGTGAGTACCTCTGGGGAAAGGACTCTGCGGTATACGATGTTGGTACAATCACCCTCCCCGAATACGGTGTATACGGAATGGGAACTGATGGTGTGCCATCCGCATCAGATGTGTCCGGGGCTTCTGAAGACATCTGGCAGTATGGCTACTTCTACTACAGCTCCTGCTATGCCCACTGGGATGGCTACTCGGTGACTCATGACCCCGTCTTCTCAGTCTATCCTGCGAAGGCGCCTGGTTCCATGAGCAGTCTCATCACCGGTATACTCACTGCCTCTATCGTCATTGGCGTAGTCGGTGCGATTGCATTCGTGGCAGTGTGCATTCGTACGAACAGCACTCGACGTGAGTTCTAAGAGGACCTTGCTGGGTCCTCTTCCTTTTCTTCTGCCTCATCCGAGATGCACCATTCCGCATACTCTTTGGCCAACACTATGTTCTCTCTGTTACGATGGGACACCTCCACAGTGATGGCACCCGAGTATCCTACGCTGCGGAGGTCTCGCACGACTGCTCTCAAGTCAACTCTTCCGGTGCCCGGAAGAAGGTATTTCCTCTTGCCATCACTATCCAAGAGACTGCCATCACTATCTCTGAAGTGGATGTTGTGAATGCTCTCTCCAAACATATCCCAGAGCCTCAGTATGTCCAGGCCGAGGATATGCATGAACTCTATGTCCACAGTAACTCCAAGGTCCCGTCCTTCATAGTATCGAATCTGGTCGGAGATGAAGTCCTGTGGACTGTGAAGGTATGGGACAATCTCAAAGGTCAGTCTGCAACCGGCCTCTTCACTCCCTCGGAGTAGTCCCTCCATCATCCCTCGCCATTCATCTCCAGCAATCTGCTCCTCGTTCGGTGGATGAAGCACCGCCACCTCTATTCCCACGTCCGCGACAAACCGGAAGACCGCCTCCATGGTCCTGTTAAAGCGTTCCTCTTCGTAGGTGAATAGGAACTTTGGCAGATGAATCGAATAGGGCCTCAGATGGTAGTCCTCAACTGCAACCTTCATGGTGTCTGAGACCCATCGCGGATGGTCTCCGTGGTAGAGTTCCACAACGGAATACCCGGCATCATGAACTCTTGTCAGCGTGCGAATCTGGTCCGTGAGAAACAGCTCTGCACTTGCTGTGCTCCTGAGCCCACCAAGTGTTGAACATGACAGAAACATATTCCCGACAGGCTGTTTGACAGTTACACCGTTATTAATCCACAGAAAGATACATGAGGGAGTTGTTCAAGCCGCTTGGTCAGGTGAAGATGCCGTGCCACACGCTAGATTACTCGCTATGATCGCCTGTCTTGCCTTGTTCTTGTCAGTCGAATCAAGCATGACGCCGGCTGTAAACGCCAATCCTCGCCATAGCCTCTCTCAGTGGGAGGGTGGTCTCATCATAGACCACAACTGCATCAGCCTCTCATCGATACCGTCAACATGGATTGACGCCGCGCAGGCTGACGTCCGATTCCATTATGCGCACACTTCTCACGGCAGCCAGATTGTCATAGGCCTTGAGATGATTGAGGACGCGAACTCTGCCTATAGCGTCAACATCGGATACTGTTCATTGCCGACCGAATCCGGTGCACTCTGCATCTATGATGGGAATGGCGTTGAGGACTATATCACACCTGACCTCTACTGGGAGAGTGCAGAAGGCCTTCAGCTGACTCAAGACACACTTGACAACAATCCAACTCTGACGGTCTCTATGTGGTCATGGTGCACTCAGCTCAACTACTACGACCAAGGGCAGGTACAGGACTATCTGGACGCAATTGCCGGACTTGAAGCGGCCAACCCAGATGTGACCTTCGTCTATATGACCTGTAACGCGCAGGCAGACAGTAGCGAGGGGTATAACCGTCATGTGAACAATGAGATAATCCGACAGTACTGCCGCAATAATGACAAGGTGCTCTTCGACTTTGCGGACCTTGACTGCTGGCACAATGGTGTGCACAGCACCTACTCCTACTTCAATGGTACCGCGACCATCACAGTCCCTGTAGAGCATCCTGACTTCCATGGTGACGAGGCGGGTCACACAACCTACACCAGCTGCGAACAGAAGGGGAAGGCCTTCTGGTGGATGGTCGCCATGCTCGCGGGTTGGAATGCTCCACCTCCACCGACTAGTACCACATCCGGAACTACCACTTCGGGAACGACTACCAGCTCGGGATTCCAGCAGTCCGACAACATGGTCCTGACCTTCAGCCTTGCCGTGATTGGCGTGTTGGTCGTCGCCTGTGTGGTCTCAAACCGACGCTATGGTCGTTAGAGCGGCTGGTCGGAGAGAGAGCCGCCTGTCAGAGAAGAATGACTGGTATGCTGTTGAATCAGTCCCCATTGTTCTTCTGGGTGTGCTGCAGTATCTGCTATCGAATCGCCACCAGTAGGTCCGGGACTTGCACAGAGGCCATAAGCGGACTACGAGTTAGTTCGGTCCAAGGGAGATGTAGTACCGTGTCCTTTGAAGATGACCGTTGGCGTGATAGTCATGAAGATGACGAAGATGCTGATGATGACGACTATGACGACGATGATGACAAATATGTGCCTTGGTCCCTCCTCATCCCCATTGGGGTACTAATGAGTGTGATGCTCGGAACGGGCGTTCCGTGGCTTCTCATACCTGTATTCGTCCTTACCTCGGTACTGATCTTTAGCCTCAGCGCAGAGCGGAAGATGTCGAGCATCGCCGGCAGGGGCCATGCTGGTCCTGTCGGTAATGACGCATACAAGCCCATCTATGACCAGAAGCGGCAGAAGGAAGAAGGCGTTTCGTGCGGGATACTTATTCCAATCGGGATTATGAGTTGGCTCTTCCTTGTCAGTGGTTTTTCTTGGCCATTCCTCATATCCCTGTTTGTACTGGTCTTGGTCTTCCTTCAAGGCCTCGTAGTTTCAATAAGAGGTCGCGGCGAGGTCGTAGAGAGACTGAAGACAGTCCGCGGGGCACGTGTCGATGAGATTGCAGACTCGATTGGAATCACACCAGACCGCGCCCGACAGCACATAGTACACGAGAAGCGGCGCGGTGCTGCCGATGTCTGGTTCGATCCGGTCACTGGTGAAAGCGTCCCGGGCAAGTCCCCCATTGCTGAGCGTGCATCATCCGACAGCAGGACGGGCTGCATCTACTGCGGCTTCGCCCTTAGGTCTGAGGACCGCTTCTGCCCATACTGCGGCGCGCCCATTAAGATATCCTGACCACAGAAGGAAAGTCTTATTATCTATTGTTAACACCATGCGGCTCATGACAAATCTGAGTCCAAAGACATTGCAGTTCCTTAATGTGATTGCAGTGCTCTCCACAATCATTGGTAACGCACTGGCAAACATACTGCCCTTCAATGGAGTATACACAGGTACGGTGGCTGACGCCTACCCCAGCCTGTTTACTCCTCCGGGCTACGTGTTCGCCATCTGGGGCGTAATCTACACTCTACTCTTCATTTTCATGGTCTACCAAGTCAGGAGTAGCCAGCAGGGCGCTGATTACATACGCCAGATTGGAGTACTCTTCCTTATTGGAGCGGTGTTCAACAACGTGTGGCTTGTGATGTTCCACTACTCATATCCGGCACCAAGTCCCTTGTTTCCATTGACAACAGTGCCCATAGCACTCCTGCTTGTGACGCTGCTGCTGACCTACCTCCGGCTCGGCATAGGCAAGAAGGCAGTACCACTGAGCGAGCGGCTCGCTGTCCATTTGCCAGTAGGCGTGTACCTCGGCTGGATCTCGCTGGCGACGATTGCCAATATCGCGTCAACGCTAAATGCACTTGTGGTTGGTATACCCACTGAGACTCAGGAGCTGGCAACTGTGTCTGTGATTCTTGTTGCTTTACTGCTGACACTATTGATAACGCACAGGCGACATGAGTTCGCCTTTGGTCTAGTGGTAATCTGGGCCTCGGTAGGCATTGCAGTAAAGCAGGCTGCCCATTTCATCATCCTGTTCACTGCACTTGGGACTGCTGTGTCTATTGCGGTGGCCTTGATAGTGGTCCCAGTACTGCCCGCTCTTAGAAAGCACTTTGTAGGCTTCTATCTGCTGCGCAACACTGAAGCATAGAATGAATGGACGGAGGGAGGCATCCCTCCTTCCATTTCACTGTCTTTTCTTGTTCTTCGAGGCCAACACACGATGTATGGCCGACACGTCAGTCAAGTCGTGTCAGGTGGTCTGATGCCAGTCAGTCAGTCCGACTCGTCGGGGCGGACTACAGTCAGGGACCATGTTCTTGATTGTCCTCCACCTCTGACCTCGGCTACTCTTGCGGCCATTCCGCCGACTATTGCGCTCAGAAGCCAGACTTGGTGGACCAGCGCGGAAGTAGCTAAGTCGAGTAATGAGTTGCAGTTGATCGAAGACAAGTATATCGCGACTACTATGTCCATCATCACCGATAACGTCAGGAAGACAATTCCGACCAGCATTCCCTTGACCACCGCGCATACTCCGAAGCGAAGACTACAACCGCCGCCTACCAGCTTTCCATATGTTAGAGGCACCACTAGGAGCGGGATGCCCACGAAGTGGACAAGACCACAACATGATGGCACGACTGTAATCTCCAAGACTCTTCCAGAAACGCGCAGCGCAAAGTAGATTGTCGCCCAGTATGGAGGGATCCACGCCCAAGTCCTCAAGGCTTCACCAAGACTCAATGTTCACTCTCTCGACATCAACTGGCACCACGAGCCTTGATTACCTTTCAGATATGGCTCCAGAACACTCGATGTGTCTAGACACCATTGCAGACTGGACGATGCACTGCGCGGTCTCTCAAGTGTCAAGTCCCAGTGAACTGGGCTGGTCTCGTCCACCTTCAGCTCGACCCAGTCTGCGAATCAAGAAGATGATGGTGAGCATCACGCCCATTCCCGCGAAGTATGACAGGCTCTCGACGACCGGGTCAATCTCAATGCCAAACGCCCGGATGGCATTGAATACAAAGCCGACGACTTCACCTATTGCAAGGACAGAGATGAAGATCTCCACGAACTCCATGGCATGAGTCCGTCTGCTGTCAAGCATGGCGTCCCATCTCTCCTTCTCCTTTGTACGGCGCTCGACCACGCTTGCAGCGATATCTGAGAAGAGGGTCTCATGGTGTGATAGGATTCCCAGTCTCCTCTCAAGGTAGTTTACAAGCCTGTCTACGTTCAGGTCGTCCATGATTGCGCGCAGTAGCTCAGCATGGTCTCTGTAGTTGGATGTCAGTGTACCACGAATAAGCTCAATGTTCATGTGTGCCAGTGTTTCAAAGTGGATGACCGGCAAAAGGCTTCTTCGCGTCTCGGTGATTCTCCTCTCAGCAATATCAAGGTCCAGTGTGTCGAGTTCTTTGGCAAGGTCTGATGTGTCGTCGATGAACGATGTGAGTATGTCGCCTGCAACTTGGATGAGCGTGGAAATGAGACACCTGAGGCGGACGCCGGTCTCGAGAGACTCTTGGTACTGGATGACAATCCACCTCGGATCATCCGGAAAGGCCATCACTCCATGATTCTCTGTTGTCACAAGAAGGTCCGTGACATGCGAGCGGATTGGAGCGAGGTTTCGGGGCACAGCAGGTTCGCGCAGGACCCAGTCATCAAGTGCTGCTCTGGCCTCCATCTGTCCCACATAGAGACCCACATAGTCAGGAAACAACTGCGCCTCGCTCAGACTGAGCTGACGCTCTTCCTTACCTCCTCTTGACCAGAGTCCTCGCCGCACCAGCACGTAGGCATTCCAGTTGAGGTGCGACATGAAGCGGATGGTCCCCTCGGGCTCCATGTTATGAAACGTCTCGCCTAGAGTCGTCACCAGATTCTCTGCCAATGTGTGTAGATAGCAATATGACCTGCTCTCCCACTCGATTTGATACTCGGCGGAGTGTGGACCACTGAACGACAGGTACACTCTCAGGTCCGAGACCGTGAGTTCCTCCTCGTCAGTTGTGAGGCACACGGTTCCTATGCCATACCTGTAGAGGCGCACGGTAAGCCCCAACTCAATCTCATTCCCCCGAAAGACGAGCTTGACCGGCCGCAGTGAGATTACCAAGTTCTTCATCCCGTCTGCTCCAAGGACTGTTTCAAAGAGGTCTGAGACCGTGTCCTCGTCAATCGTCTCCACCGTAATGCCTTTTGCTGCCAGCGCAGACGTGAATTCACTGCTGTCTTCAAGAAGCGCATCGCATATCCTGTTGAGGCTCTCTCTGTCAATCCAAAAGCTGTACAGCCATCTGAGCTCGTTCCCCTTGAGTATGAGGTACTCAGGATGATCCTTCGCAAGCCGGATATGGTACTTCATGAACTCGTAGTATGATGCGAGTTCAGTATAGGCGTCCTCGTCGTCTTCGTTCTCCAGAAACGCCATTGCCTCCAGTATGGTCTTCTCTGACTCCTTGCAGATGCTGAGGAACTCCTCGGTTCGGAAGGCGCTCATCGCTCGAGCGTACGCGGCAACGCCTGCTCCATATTGCCCCCAGCTCTTGAGATGTCCTGCAATCCAGCCAACAAAGGACTCCTCGTCACCTCCCAATCCCTCGATATGTCCTAGTCCCTCATAGGCATGTGCCTGAAGTCTCGTCGCAATCTCCGTCATGGACTTGGAGTCGTTGGATATCAGTGCATTCTCAAGGTCTATTGCTGCAACCAGCACTCCGTTCAATGCTCTCATCGAGTTCAGAGCCCTGAGCTCCAGTTCTGGACAGATGCTCATGTTCTGTTCAATGAGTATGTCCGCCTGTCTCAGCATGCTCCGTGCCGCGGCATAATCGTATGACGACTCCCATCTCGAGTATCCCTCAAGGTGCATACGAAGCGCCTCGAGAATTACTCTCAGGGTCTCATCCAGACACCTGCCCATCTCTCTCTTGGCCAAGATTGAGGCGTCCTCGTACTTGCAGTCGTCATAGAGGTTGAGTATGGGCCGAATCACGCTCAAGAAGTTACTGAAGGGCATCTCTGCTACTTCACGCTCCCGCACCCCTGCGATGTTCGCGCTCGCTTCATCATCAGGTACTCGGAGTCCACACGCCTGAAGCCTCTGTGATAGAGATAGTCGAGTACTCCTTGGTGATTGTCCTGGACCCAGAACTCCATGTTCTCTGTCTTGATTTGGTCAGCAAACGCATCTAGGACCAGTTCTTCCCGCCCGCTGAGGATGTGAAACTGAATCTCGGTCGTTGTCTCATCACTGCTGAGAATGAAGGATGCGAAGCCAATCACTTCCTGATTCTCGCCCACCACCATGATGCTCTCATCACGAATGGCCTTCGACCACATCTCAATGCTGCGATGGTTCCAGTAAGCATCTGGTTGGAGGCGCGCAAGACCATCTATCTGGGCACGATTTGCAGGCCGTATGTCGACCACACGTCTCTCGTGCGGTTTCCAACTCCTCCCCCTGAGGTTAATGACAAGCGAGCGGACTCCATAGCCCAGTTCCTCGTAGAGCTTTGCGGCCCTAGTATTGTGTGTCTTTACACCTAGTGCGAGGTGCGTGATTCTTGGCGTGTCTTTCAGAAGCAGTCGCTCTGACTCCGCGACAAGTCTTCTTCCTATGCCTCTAGACCTGAGCTCGGGCACGACAGCCAGCTCCCAGATCAGTCCCCAGTTGAGCGATTGATTGACGACATTGATTACCACCGCAACTATCTCTTGTTTTATGACCATGACACGCCAGAGCCTCTCCATGTTGCCACTTGCAATTGCCTCTTCCCACCATTTCGAGAATCTATCGTGAGAGACCTCGTCGACGCCGGGCAGACCCGTACAGTATACTTGGAAGAACTCGTCTCGCTCACTGGCCTCTGGAGGCCTGACTACCAGCTGATCGACCATCTAAAACGTCCTCAGGGCCTCACTCCGGAGGACCACATAATAACGATTGCCTCCGGAGTCCTACATGTCGAGGCGGCCGGTCGTATGACACTATGCTCCCATTCTGTCCTCGTAAAACACGTTGGGCTCGTACGTCGCAGGCCACTGAGGCGCGTTTCCAAGGATTGACTCTATCTGGTCAAGCACGTCCGGGCTCAGTCTGACATCCGATGCGGCGGCATTCTCGGCGACATGTTCAGGCCTAGTCGCTCCTACTATGGCTGCCGATATCTCGGGCCTTCTCAGTATCCACGCGAGTGCGAGTTGTCCAGTAGTGATGTCAAGTGTCGAGGCCAGTTCGCCCAGTCTCTTCAGCTTCTCTATCATCTCGGGTGTGAGCTGCCTCTTGATAGACTCTGACCGGCTGCCCCTGCTCTCTTCCGGTATTCCCTGATTGTACTTCCCTGTGAGAAGTCCCTGAGCAAGCGGACTCCATACAGTGAAGCCCATTCCGAGTCGAGAGGCGACGGGAATGATCTCCAGTTCAATGTACCGGCCAAGCATGTTGTACATTGGTTGCTCGACTATCGGTCTGTGTGCTCCCACTTCGCGTGCAACCGCACTCACTCTCTCCAGCTGAGCTGCAGTCCAAGTTGACGTTCCCCAGTGCAGGACTCGTCCCTCGTGTATCAAGTCGTCGATTGCCAGCACTGTCTCCTCAAGTGGGGTGGTATGGTCAAACCTGTGCATGAAGTAGATGTCGAGGTAGTCCAGCCCGAGCCTTTCGAGGCTTCCATCAATCGCGCGCATGATGTTCTTTCTGCTGAGTCCCCAATGATTGATGTCATCAGTCATCGGCCAGAACAGCTTGCTTGAAACCACAATTCTGCTCCGGTCAATGCTCTCCTCGCGTAAGAACTGCCCTATTACTTCCTCTGCTCTTCCCTTGGCATAGATCTCCGCAGTGTCAATGAAGTTTATGCCATGCTCGATGGCTGCGGACATACATTCCTTTGCTCTTCCGTCCTCTACTGTCCCACCGTATGTCAGCCATGAGCCAAGAGCTATCTCGCTTATCTTCAGTCCACTTCTTCCTACTCTTCTGTATTTCATTTGTCCACCGTTCAATACTCATGTCTTAACTATATATAAGTGCTGGTCGAGTACACTGCTGATTCAACACTACGGTGACTGCTTCACAAGGCATTCCTTCTCTCAATTCGAGCAGTACCGATAGTACGGCCATGGACTTGAAATCGGACCATCCTGAGCGAGGTAACCTTCAGGCTGTGCCATCTGCAAAGTGGACTTCAATGCTGTAAGTAGTTGATTCCACTCATCTTACACTGACCTCATCCCTGCATGATGACCGACCGCTAGGTTGTTCTCTCTTTTGTTCTCTCTTCGTATCGTGTTGCAAACTGACCAAAGGAGATAGCACAGTATGCCTGACACAGTGTCCAAGATAACTGCAAGACTGTTTCGGCTTGGCTTCAATGTGGAGCACATGACCACAGGGACTGGTCACGACTAGGACCGCCCTCCCTGTGTTCTGTTTGAGAGAGGGGCCTACCCGGGTGAGGAGGCGCATCTCTTCACAATTGCCGACATGACCGGCTGGCTACCGACATATGGCCGCCACAGATTCGATATCACTCTGATAGCCTTGGATAAGGACAGACTGCTGGATTCATGGGCCAGTCTTGTCAATGGCGCTCAGTGGCTGGCAACAGCGCTGCGCGACTACTATACACTTGTTAGGGATAAGGCAGCAGACCATCCCTACTGGCAACAGAGGGCCGCGTTCTCTTCATTGGCAAACTCCGCCGCCAGCTGTGGCGACCGTGAAGGGATGGACTCAGCTGAGTACCAGCCATCCTGAGACAGGTACTTGGTTCAGGTGTTGTTGTTCTCAACACGTTCTACCGTCTAGGGCTCCTCTTGTTTCTCCACTGTTCCATCCTCGACTTCAGTGCTACCACTGCTGCTCTGTGACACCACTGGCAATGACAGTGTCAATTCGATTGTGTTGTCCTTCTCCCCTCTCAGAAGACCGACTGTCGTGGTCCCATGGAAGAGATGAGTCAGCTGTCTTGCAACAAAGAACTCTGGGCTCTGAGTGTGCCCCCCCTCTAGATAACGTCTAAGTAGATCTCTCTGGCGAACCGCATTCCCGCTGACAACGCGAATCTGAATTCTCAAATCCACCATCTGTTTCTCGTCAATCTTGGAGCGGTCAGTTCGTACAGACGCCCGAGTGTCCTTTCCGAACACTCTCACTATCCCCTTCAGCATATTGAGGACTAGATACGAGAGCAGTTCATTTGCTAGAACAAGACAGCTCTCTCTCTCGGTCTTGATATCAATCTCCAGCTGTGCATCCGGAGCGACCTGTTTCAGCATGGCTCTTGCCTCTGTGAGACTGTCTGCAAGGTCCACACTGTCGAGCTGGTCCAGTCCGAATGCATCTACTCCCTGCATCCCAACAAGCAGCCGTGCAACGTCATGTGCTCGCGAGATGCTTGTCAGAGCTGAAGCTATGCCGTTCAGTCTGGACTCATCAGTGTTGGTGTCTATGCTCAGAGTGTGCAAGACTTCCACCGCTGTCCTGTGGTGTCGCATGATCTCTCCCCGTGTCAGTTCGGAATAGAGTTCCGCACGGCTCTTCAGCTCCTGTGTCTCTCTTGAACTGCCCAGGTACAACCACGTCAATACGATTGGAGTTGCCGTTGCGACAGTGGCGAGAAGTCCTTCTGCTGCCCACCATCCCGAAGTCCAGTCTGAGAAGTTGGCCCTCAGTAGCAGCGACACCAACCATAGTGACTGGGAGCTTACTGCCAGCCCCTCAACTGTGATCTTGCCACCTGACTCCGCAGCCATCAGCATTAGGAAGCCTGCAAGAGAAAAGCCCCCAATGCTGCTCATGATTGTCAGCAGTACTCCTCCCAGGGGACTTGTGTGGAATCCCGGCATGGCTGCGAACAGTTGGCGCTGAATCAGTTCGCCCGCTATTAGCATCAGTACTACCGCCACGAAGCCTGGCCTGAAGTATCTATAGACCGTTGCCAGCCTTTCGTCTGTCAGGGGTCTCAGAATCCTGCGTATGGCGAACACAAGCGATGCGTTTGCCACAATGCCTCCAATCAGATATGGTACAACTGACTCGGTCACTCCATCAGGAAGAGGCAGAAACCTCAGGACCACAATGCTGAACTCAATCACCCCCCATGACAGGATCATGAACAGCACTGGAGCGCGATACCAAGCCACTACGCTCTTAGACCTTGAATACAAGACGGTCCCAACAGCGATACAACTCAGACCTGCGCCTAAGTGGATGAGTATGGTTGCAGCAGGGCTGTAGTAGCTCTCCAGAGCAAAGAACTCCTCAACCAGATGAGCGCTGATGAATGCAACGGGCGTGAACAAGACAAACATCATGACGGAGATGTAGGCTATGCGTTCATTCACGCCAACGTATCTGAGGAACCGGTTTCCAGAGGCGATTCCCATGTACGCAAGCGCCGCACCCTCAGACCCCACTACCAGAACCCACAGTTCAGAGTGTGAGTTGTCTACTAGCAAGGAGGATATCAGAGAGACTACCATGAACGCAGATGCAAGCGCCATCCGGACATTGTAGTCTTCTCTCGGACCACCCCCTGACAGGAACACTCCCACAGTTGCCAGTGATAACACGATTCCTGCTAGACCAGCAATCAACACGGCCGAAGTGATGAGCGCTTCAACTGGCATGAGAACTGCAGTCAGCATACTTCCACACCAGATGAGTAGCATTGCGAGAACGATACTGTTTTGCATAGGCTGCCGCGTCCTGAGTGATACCTCCGTGGAGACGTTCGCCCCAGTCTTGGCAGCAGCGAACAGAGTCAGGCTCATGAGTGTCAGCTGTGTCAGCACGGGTAGCTTGCCCTTTTCATTGGCGTACAGTACTGGTCCAGTTCCAGTGATGCTGAGGACTGCAAGGGATAGATGGACGAGTGCTGCAAAGACCGTGCAAGCGAACAGGAACCGGTACGACGCTGAGGCGCTTGTTCTGGCTTCGCCCACGGTGCAGGCTGCAGCAACAATCGCCATGACACAGAGTGCGGAGCTTATCGCCTGCGAAGACCCGTATGTTCCAGTGGGTGGACTGCTTGCGTATAGCAGATAGACTGCGAGTGAAACCAATGCCGTACCGATAGCGGTTCTTACCAGCGCCTGCATACTGCAACACATCCTCGTCCTTCGCAATTACCACACAGACTTCTGAGAAAAAGGTTGTTCGTACGACATTCCACTTGACCAATCTATCACGCTGGTCAGTCCTTGGTGATGCGTGGTCTCGACAGTACTGGTCTCCCGCCCGATGTGTGTGCAGAGTTCTGTCTTCGACGCGAGGACACTCCCGCCAGAACACCATTCGGATGAGTCCTGATGCCCGTTTGCTTATGTACGTTGTTCCCGCATGTGAGCTGCCCATCTGACTTCAGAGGAACCACAAATGATAGAGGAAGAAAGAGAAGGGAAAGGGGTTGCACCCCTTTCCGGTAGAAGACTTACTGCTTCTCTACAATCTTATTCATGCCATAGATGTAGAGGACGAGCAACAGGAACGCAACCAGACTCCCAGCAGTCAGAGCGCCCACATCGGCGAAGAATCCTATCGAGGTCGCATACGTTGCGGATTGCCATGGTGGTATCCCTGTGGTCGAGCCTGGGTGGACCATAACGTTGAAGGTGATTCCTAGCAGGAATACTATCACCATCAAGATGTAGAATACCTTAGATAGCTTGCCGAAGAGTTCGCCCGCCTTGCCGCTCATCATCGTCTTGAGGATGTTCAATGCACCGTAGACTAGGAGTATGAAGCCGAATACAACCATCAGGCCTCCTCCAATATAGATGAACTGCGGCATCACATGGTTGTAACTGATGGTTCCGATGAAGTCGTCCAAGACCCAGTTGGCATAGAATGCTGTTGCAAGAATAATGAACAGTCCCTTGAGGATGTGCATCAGGCTCTTGATCATGTCCTTCTGCGCTTCCTTCTTCTTCATCAGGAATGGAGTGATGAAGAACAGGACACCAACTATGAGTGTCATGAGGGCGGACATCATTGCATTAGACAAGGGCGATGTTGTCAGCATCCATACCACTGAGTTGAGGATAATTGCAAGTCCCAAGCAGTACCATGCCGTGTCCTCTTCGCCAATGCCGTAGAATAGCGGGAACAGAACACCTAGGACCAGTGTGAAGTAGTATATCCATAGGTGAAGTGCACCCCAATCGTCCACCAAGGGAGACATATATGTGTAGGGCATGTAGATGAGGAAGAACAGCACCAACGCCATCGCTGAGAGGTACAGGATGAGCGTCTTGAAGTTCATTTCACTACTCATATCTTACTCCTCTATGGGCCTTGCGGCCTTAGTTTGAGTGCTACTACGGTTGCTGAACCAAGATAAATGACTTCTGGATTCTTGCAAATGTTATTCGACGAAACACGAAGACCGTCTACTGGTTCTAAGAATGTGTGTACAATCCAAATCTAGACACAACAATTGTGAAGGCGAGTATGATCACTCCACTCACACAATAGCCTCGCGGTGCTGCTCATGACGGTGGATTGATCTGGCAGTGCAGGAATATGCGTTGCGAGATGACTGCAACGGAATGCCTGCGGAATGAATTCTGCGACCATCGGCACCGTGAACTTCACACGTCCTGTCCCTCAGGTTGCCCTCTGTCTCTTGTCTGGTCCCTGAACTGCAGGGCCACCGAGTTGATGCAATATCTGAGTCCTGTAGGCCCCGGTCCATCGTCAAAGAGATGTCCCAGGTGTCCTCCACATCTCCTACAGAGCACCTCGATGCGTTTCATTCCATGACTATTGTCGACTCTTGTGATAATACTGTCCTCGGAGATCTTATCCCAGAAACTCGGCCAACCGGACCCAGAATAGAACTTGGTTTCAGACCGGAAGAGCTCATTTCCGCATCCTGCGCACACATAGACGCCATTGCCTTTGTGATGGACGTACTCGCCTGTAAAAGGTCGTTCGGTTGCCTTCTGTCGGAGTACTCGATACTGATCAGCTGTCAGAACAAGCTTCCATTCTTCCTCCGACCTTTCTATTGTATCCATTACTAAAACAGCACCTCGTGCAGAACTTGACTGATTCACCATAGTAAACACCCCTCAAGACCTTAGTGGTATGGCTGTGTGTCCAGAGGAGGCTGCTTACGAGTGATTTCCAACAGCTCATTTCCAATTGAACAGCGTCTGACGCAGAAGTGTTGTCACACTTCGTTAGCAGCATTGGGGCCCGTTGTGGATGTCCGTTGAAGTGTCGGAGTACTTCGGTTGCATTGTTTCCGCGTCCACACATACAGATCCTCTACTGACTGCGTCTGTGGACTTGCTGATGCCGAGAGTAGCGTTACTCTTTTGAATGACTCTCCAGTCCCCCAAGACATGGCAGGCATACCGATACAGGAGTTTTGGCCAGAATCCGCAACCTTCTGCTGGGGCTGCGGAAAGAACAACCGTCATGGTCTGCAGCTCAAGAGCTACTGGGACGCGGACGAGACAGTTGCCACATGGCATCCTCAGGACTATCACCTCGCTTTCCCTGGTGTCCTGAATGGCGGCATAATAGCCACACTCATAGACTGTCACGGGACTGGCACAGCCAACGCGGCAGCACATAGGGAGGCTGGTGGCCATCCGAGTCAATTGATCCACGTCACGTCGTCCCTCTCTGTGAAGTATCTCCGCCCCACACCGATGGACGCTCCAGTCACTCTGAGAGCACGAATCCGAGAGAAGGACGGAAGGCGCACTGTGGTTGACTGTGAGCTCTATTCCGGTAGTCTTCTATGCGCTGTAGGCGAGGTCAGGACTGTCTGCGTCGATGCAGAGAAGTTCTTGGGCTCCTGACGCGGTGGCCCTATGCTCTCATTGCCGAATACACGTGACACCCGTTTCATCTCGTTCCGAAGGCAGCGCCTTTCCTGTAGTGAACTACCATCTGCAGACCATGTTGGTGTGCGAAGGCGACTCCTTTCGTCTGGCTTGTACCAGCGACGTCAAGCGTCCACTCTATTGTCTTGGTGCTTTCGTCGTGTTCAATCGGTGTCGCTCTGTTCTACGCCAGTCCCTCCTCTGTGATGACCAAAGACCTTGTATGCGGGGACTAGCAGACCAAGTGATGTCAGAGCCGCAATTGCAAGCCACTCCATGGCACTCAGCGCAACCGTTCCAAGTGCGAACTGCAGGGGTGGAAAGACGACGACTGAAACTGACAGAGACAGCGAGAACAGGACTGCTGCAATCAGGTGCTTGGAGCCTCGAATGTGCGTCTTCCAGACCGGATTGTATTCGTCCCGGCAATTCCAGATGAATGCCAGCTGGTATATCACTAGGGCTATGAAGGCGTTTGTTCTTGCTCTCTCCACCACAGGCTGTGATGCCGCAAGGCTCCAGTCCATGGCAGGTCCAGTGATTCCGGGCACATAGCCTACCTGTGACCAGATGCTTCCGAGGAAGATGGCGGCCGTAATGAGTGCACCAAGGAATCCTCCAAGTGCAATCAGTTTCACCATTCCCGCGTCGAGTATGCGCTGCCCGGGTCTTCTCGGCGGCCTGTCCATAATCCCTCTCTCCGGTGGGTCAACACCGAGGGCGAGGGCCGGCAGGCCGTCGGTGACGAGATTGATCCAGAGTATCTGTACGGGCAGAAGCGGTATTGGAAGTCCTAGGATTATCATTGCGAACACGAAGACTACCTCGCCAGTGTTGGTCGAGAGTAGGAAACGCACGAACTTCCGAATATTGGCATACACTTCACGACCGGTTTCTATCGCTGCGACAATGGTGGCGAAGTTGTCATCAAGGAGTACCAGGTCCGACGACTCCTTCGTGACATCAGCCCCTCTGATTCCCATCGCGACGCCCACATCTGCGCTCTTGATGGCTGGAGCGTCGTTGACACCATCGCCCGTCATGGCCACCACATGGCCTCGGGCCTTCAGAGCCCCTACAATCCTCAGCTTGTGCTCCGGAGCCACTCTTGCAAACACGCTAGTGCTATGGACCGCCTCCTTCAGAGCCTCATCAGTCATTGACTGGATTCGTGAGCCTCCTATGACTGAGGCATTGTCATCGGCAAGACCAACCCGTCCGGCTATGGCTTGGGCTGTGAGTTCATGGTCCCCCGTTATCATGATCGGTCTGATGCCTGCTCGGCGACACTTCCTTACCGCTTCGTAGACCTCGTCGCGTGGGGGATCCATCATTCCGACCAGTCCAACGAAGACCAGTTCTCGTTCGACTTCCTCTGGCGACATGGAAGAGGAGTAATCATCCAGTCTCCTGTATGCAAATCCTAACACGCGCATGGCACAGGCTGCCATGCCGTTACTGACAGCCATGAGCCTCTCCTTGTCGGCCGCATTCATGGGCCGTTCGATGCCTGCTTCGAGAATCCGGTCTGAGTATGGAATCAGAGCTTCAGGGGCTCCCTTTGTCAGTGCGAGCATGACCCCTGTATTCGTTCTGACTATGCTGGTCATTCTCTTCCGTTCAGAAGTGAATTCAATCTCGGTGACCTGTTCGTGCTTTCCAATCGCTGATGCGCGAGCAAGTCCACCCTTTTCTGCAAGCACAAGGAGTGCTCCTTCTGTCGGGTCTCCAACCAACTTCCAAGCACCCTGCACCGAGCTGTCAGGCTCTAGGACTGCATTGTTGCAGAGCTGACATATCTCGAAAAGTCTGGCGAGATGCGGGTCCTCACTGGGTGAGCTGACCCTCTCTCCACTCGTGATTGCTTCACACTCGTGCTGTTCCTGTGTGAGGTAGAACGCGCCTGCGTTGTTGTAGCCACTTCCAGTCACGGCATACATGGTCCTGTTCACATAGACCTGCCGCACGGTCATCTCGTTCTTTGTGATTGTCCCTGTCTTGTCCGAGCAGATGATGGTGACTGAGCCCAGTGTTTCGACAGATGGGAGTCTTCTGACAACTGCATTCTTCTTCACCATCCGCTGCACTCCTATGGCCAGAGTGACAGTCACCACAGCCGGCAGACCTTCTGGGACCGCAGCAACTGCTAGTGCGACAGCCACAAACAGTGACTCGGTCCAGTCCTGATATACAATGATGAACACTTCCGTGAAGAAGATGAGGACGCTCAAGCAGACTACGAGGATTCCCAGCCTCCTGCCCAAGTCCGCCAAGTCGTGCTGCAGAGGTGTCATCTCTTTCTTGGTCTCTTGCACGAGGGTGGCTATCCTGCCGAACTCGGTACTCATACCTGTGGTTGTCACAAGTGCGGTCCCTTTTCCAGAGGTGACAATGGTGCTCTGAAAGACCATGTTCACCATGTCTCCCAGTGGTGGTCGCTCGGTCGGGATGGGTTCGGTCGACTTACCGACCGGGACGGACTCGCCAGTGAATGCAGACTCGTCCACTGATAGGCCCACTGCCGATATGAGTCGTGCATCCGCGGGAATCCTGTCACCAGACTCGAACGCCACCAAGTCTCCCGGGACTATATCGGCAGAGTCCACCTCCTGCCACCGGCCGTTTCTCCTCACGCGTGCTCTGGGTGCTGCAAGCTCTTTGAGGCTCTCTAGGGCCTTCTCTGACTTGTACTCTTGGACGAATCCGAATACGGCGTTGAGCATCAGGATTGCAAGGATCACAATTGCGTCTATTGGCGCCTCTTCTTCGTGCGAGCCGTGTATAGAGAAGATGACTAGGGAGACCGCCACAGCGATGAGCAGGATCACCACCATCGGGTTTGTGAATTGCTCGAGGAACATTCGCAGCGGTCCTCTTCGTTTTGCCTCCTCAATTCGATTTGGTCCAAATTGAGAGAGCCGCTCTCGAGCCTCATCGTCCGTCAGGCCGTCCTCTGTAGTTCCAAGCCTCCTGAACAGCTCGTCCTGTGTATATGAGTGCCAACTCTCTGACGACAACGCGACCAAGCTCGCGCTTCCAGTCAATGCCCTATTGAACCTATTCAAATGGCCCTGTCTTGCCGTTCTCTGGATGTCTGTGACGTCAGCCCGAAGAGGTCCTAACTGACTGATGTCTATGACGACTCGAGTCTGAGGGAGTGTTTCTCGGGAAACCCCTATCAGGTGGTCTTGGTATTAAGAAGGTCGAGGTCACCATATTGGTCCGTCTGACCAAGGTACAGTCAAGACCATCGATGGATTGGTATAGATGGAGCCCCTCAGAAACAGGTCGAAGGCCGCCATAGTACCTCGCATGTATACTCACTGCCAGCATGTTTAAAGCGGACGAGCAGAGCTAGGGCTGGATTACGCATTGACTGGCCTTCTCCTGTCTATTGTGGTCTTCATCGCGTCCTACGTAGCGATATGCATTCTAGCCGATGCAGTAATCAACTCGCTGATAGAGTCAAGCAGGACATTCAGTGTGTCACCAGTGGTACTTGGTCTTCTAGTGCTAGGAGTTGACATCGAAGAGTCCATGGTGTCGCTTGTTGCAGTGGTGGCTGGGCTCCCATATCTATCACTTGGCAACCTGATTGGCAACACCGTAATTGCACTGGGGATTGCCATCGGGCTGCCTGCTTTGTTCATGACTGTCCGCACAGAGCCGATGCCTTCATTCTATCCCATGGTGTTCTCCGTATGCGGCGCGTTAGTGGTCATCTCCATGGTGTTTCCCAGTGTACTCTGGCTTCTCGGAATGACGTGCTTGGCAGTGTTTCTCGTCTACCTGATACAGACGAGGCGTCTTCAGAGTATGTACAAAGAGGCCATCGTCACGACGGCTTCGAATGATGTGCCATCTCTTACAGCCAGACCAAGACTCCGCGCCCGTAGTATTATACGTCTGCTAGTGGGACTTGTTCTACTGCTTGTCAGTGCAGATATACTCGTCACTAGTGCCGGATGGATCATAGTGGAGACCGGTCTCAGTGAGAGTTATCTGGGGCTTGTCGTCACAGCCTTTGCTACCAACGCGGAAGAGATGTGGCTCACAGTCAGTTCAGTACGCAGGGGGCATACTGAGCTGGGAATGAGCGCTCAGGTGGGCAAGATACTTTGGAACCTAGCGCTGGTATATGGTGTCTGCAGTGTTATTGCCGGTAGTGTCGCCTTCAATGCCATGATGACCACTGCAGCCCTTGTCCTGGCGATAGCGATGGCAGTGACCACGATGGTCCTCTCGAGAGGTGTCGTGAGTAAGAAGACTGGTTTCGTCCTTGTGCTACTCATGCTCGTCTTTGTGTCTGTCAGTTCTCTACTGGCAGTGGCTTCTCCTTAATGGTCTGCATATTGCTTGTGCAGAGCACAGGCGGTCTCACAGCTTCATCAGTCTACTGTCGCAAGTGTACTCGCCCACTACGAATCATGTGCCGCAACACCAGTGGGATATGCTCAGCTGAAGATGCGCTGGATTCGACTGTCAGTTCGGTAGTTGCAACCAGCTGGAGAATCTCGGGACTCTCACAGTTCACCAAAGGAGTGAGGAGTCGGGAATCTCAGACTGAGCCTCACGAACCGCTTGCAGATGTGCTTAAGTTCTCGCAGTGTTTCGTTCGCCCGACGCTGAGCGATGCACCATGACGCTATCCATTCAAGAGCTTAGAGTCATCATTCTCGTGGACAACAGTGTTCAATTCCGCGGTCTACTCGGAGAGGCTGGTTTCTCAGCCCTTGTCACTGTCACTTATGCCGACCGCTCCAGATTCCGACTCTTGTTCGATACTGGAGGTCCTACACTAGCTCTTCAGCACAACCTTGCGGAACTCGATGAGGACCTAAGAACTGTGGATGCAATTGTGTTGAGTCACGGGCACTGGGATCATGTTGGTGGACTGATTCACGTCTTGGGCATGTCAGGAATGAAGCCGCCTGTTGTCTGCCACCCAGATGCCTTACTGCCAAAAGTGCATGTCGACGATGACGGTGAGCGAACTGATGTTGGTTCTCAGGGCTACTTTACGAGGCGTGAGCTCGAGTCCATGGCCCACGTAGTGACTACTACTCGGCAGTATCAAGTAAGTGACGGGATTATGACAACAGGCGAAGTGCCTCGAGAGAACGAGTTTGAGACCATTGAAGGGCGGCTCACAAGGATTGTGAAGGTGTCCGCTGATGGTGAGAGACCCGACACACTTGCCGACGACCTCTCTGTCTATTTTGCCATGGGCGATGGTCGTATGGTAGTGTTGACCGGTTGCTGTCACGCAGGCATTGTCAACACATTGAACCATCTCGAGAGAGTGTCGAGGTCATCCGAGTTCAGTGCAGTCGTTGGCGGACTTCACCTGCATGATGCTTCCAAGCTGCGTCTGGAGAGGACTGTGGATTACTTGCGGACATGCCATCTGTCAGTCCTTGCACCATGTCACTGCACTGGGTTTAGAGGCAGAGCGGTACTGATGGGCTCGCTTGGGGACTGTTTCAGAGATGTGGGCACAGGCTCTGTCATAGAATTCGTATCAGAGGCGGTCTGAGAATGCAAAGGCCGCACTGCAATCAAAAGCTGACTGATTCTCAGTCGCGTTGTTCATGAATGGGGACTCGGCCACAACAGTCTGCCGGCCGAGCTCGGCAGCCGACTACTTGATTATGCCTACCAACAGGAGTATTATGCCCAGGCCTGTCAAGGCCAGCATTACCTCCGTGAATCTGTAGTTCCCAAGCATAACCGCGTAGATGTTCTGGTCGAAATACGCAACCACAGATGATAGGTCGACATATGCAGTTATGTATGCTGACCAGATTGGCAGGAGTGCGAGTATGATTAGGATGAGACCGAGTAGGGCGATTGCTTTTCCCATTGAGTTTTCACCATCAGTAAGGAATGCAACGGGCTATTTCACCTATTCGGAAGTGTCAGAGTGTCTTCAGAGGTGCGACCACCTATCCTTGGACGATAGACGCTGAACGGAACAAGCAGTCTCGCTGAAGACGTCGAAGTGCAAAGCCTGCAGCCTCTTCATCAGGTCAGAACACATGCCGGTCCAGCGTCGGCAGATAGCTTAACAGGAGTGGCATTCATCGCATACAGAGGCTGAAAGCATGACCGATTATGATGTTCTGATTGTTGGTGGCGGACCAGCTGGTTCGACAGCGGCCAGGAGGACTGCAACAGCCGGTCTGAGAGTGCTTCTTCTTGATAAGGCGGTCTTCCCAAGGTCCAAGCCCTGTGCAGGTGCCATACGTGGTCGTGTCCGGGATCTGCTCGACTTCGAGATTGGTGACACGGTGCACAGGAAGATAAGTGGCCTCTCGGTGACTTCCCCTCAGGGGCTCCGGATTGACTGTGTCCCTGAGGACCGTTCCAAACCGGGATACACGGTAATGCGCGAGGAGTTCGATACGCTACTCCTCAAGAAGGCCGAGGAGAGTGGGGCCGAGGTGAGGCAAGGGACTGCCGCCCTCGACATTGCGGAGACGGCTCAGGAGGTAACAGTGGTCACCGAGGCTGGGGAGACCATCACTGCTTCCTTCGTTGTCGGTGCAGATGGTATCAACAGTACTGTCGCAAGGCAGCTGGGCTTCTACTCAGGATGGCCCGGTGAGAGTGCCTGTGTAGCCATCGAGATGGAAGTGGAGGTCGGTGCTGAGAAGGTCCGTAGTATATGTGGTGAGCCGGGTGGTTATGACGCGGACCTCATCTTCCTGTCTTTTGGTGCTGTGCCTTATGGTTACACATGGTGTTTTCCCAAACGTACTGCGCTAAGCATGGGAATCTGCTGTCGACAGGACAAGGCGAGGAGTGTTCGCTCAGTCTACGACAGGTGGTTCTCCAAGTTCTGTGAAGCGCACGAGATAGAGCCGGTCATACTCAGCGAGTCCTCAGCCAGATTCCCCCTGCGCCCGAGCAGTACCATCGTCAAGGGAAGAGCTCTGCTTGTCGGAGACGCTGCAGGCTTCGTTGACGCATTCACAGGGGAGGGAATCCCGTATGCCATTGAGTCGGGCATCGCGGCAGCGGCTGCACTGAACAGGGCAAGTGGAAGCCGCAACCCCCACATTCTTCACGAATACGAAGCGCTCTGCAAACAGACTATCCTGAAGGACTTGGCAGTATCAAGATCACTTGCAGACATGTTCTACAAGAGTGCCCGCAATATGGACGTACTCTGCAGGTTCTTCCATGAGGACCAGTATGCAAGGTATCTTCTTGCGGCCTCCATAGGAGGTCTGCTACCGATGAGCACCGTCAAACGCAAAATGACTCTAAGGTTGCTGAGGACGAGACCTAGGGATGTTCTCTCACTCACGCGATAGTGCGCTCTGGTGGTTCTCTCGGCAGGTGGGCTGGGAATGGGGTACGGAAGCAGTTACCCGGACAGTTTCCCGCGAGGAACAGGACTTCTGTGTACAACTCTGCCAGCCTGCCTGACAGTGGACGGCAGCAGAGGTACCAAGTCATCAGTGTAGCTCGACCTGACTCTCCGATAGAATGATGCTCTACGTGTCGGTGGTTACCGGGCCGTTTGACGAACCGCCTCGTTCCAGTTCGCTGATACGCCTTATTATTGTCTTACTCACCTTGTCAATCCCTTTGCGTATCTCTTGAATCTGGTCGCTTCTCCTTGTCAGCTCCTCGCTTCTACGCTTGTCAATCCGAAGATACTCGTCATAGGCCTCTGCCCACTCCTGCCGAGTGGTAGTCAGCTGTGCCTTGAGGTGGTCATACATGATTTGCTTGACATACACGGTGTTTCTGAGAGTGAGGAGTCTGGTGTCCAGTTCAGAGAGTGCCTTTGCCATCTCCTCTTCCTTGTTCTGGAGCTCGGCACGAAGAGCGGACAGTTCCTTCATCGCCGCTGCGACACGTTCCTCTTGCAGAAGTGGCGAGTCGGATGGCAGGGCTGTGATTGGGTCTATGACAGGGGTTGCCGATGGCACTGTGTCTCCGACTTCGCTTGTGCTCACGGTTCTTCCCTTGCTGGACGTAGTCGAGACCGGTGCGAAAGGTGATCTGACCTCTTCGACTGCAGGGGTCGCTTCCTTCTGTTCCGTCAGATTCTCCGACGAGCTGGCAGTGGCCAATGTGGGTTGCTCTGCCGCACGCGCGGCGACGGAAGCTGCGGACTTCTTATCCATGATTTCGGTCATCATTCGAGTCAGCGCCATGAATGCATCATCAATATTCTGTCCTGTCACTGCAGACGTCTCGATGAAGAACACGGGCGTGTTCATTCTCTCGCTGAACAGTTCTGCAAAGGACCGGCCTTCTTCTGTCGAAACGGTGTCCTGAGCGCGATGCGACTCCCGAAGGTCGACCTTGTTGCCAGCGATTATCAGCGGAGGCAGCTTGCCCATGTATCCGTGGGCCTCCACAAGCCACTTGGACGCATTCTCAAACGATGTCCGGTCGACCACTGAGTAGATGAGGATGATTCCGCTACAGCCCAAGTAATACCTCCTGCGAAGACCTTCGAAGGCAGGCTGACCTGCAATGTCCCAGATTACCAGATTCGTAGTTTCCCCATCGAGCGTCACCGTCTTTTGAGCGAAGTCCACGCCTAGTGTGGGGATGTAGCTGGTCTTGAAGCCCTCTCTCAGGTACTGGCGGCGGACGCTTGTCTTGCCCACATAGCCGTCTCCTATGAGACATATCTTGAACTGCCTGCGTGGATACCGCATCATTGTGCCGAGTCTCTCCATCCCGGGTATCTACTAACCCCGTGTCCTCCTTTGCTTATTTTGCTTACTAATGCTATCTGAAAGGAGTTGATTGAATGACACGTCTTCTCGCGCACCTATATATCCGTTCAGCTGCATCTGAGATGTAAGATGAGCACAGGAAGCAGTGGCAGCGCAGGAACGCATCGGAAGAACATCCGTCCCGGCGTGGTAGTAGATGTCGTGCTGAAGATGGACCAGCGTACAGGCAAACTCACACGTGGTGTGGTGAAAGAGATTCTCACGAATTCCGAGATCCACCCACGTGGTATCAAGGTGCGGCTGCGAGACGGACGAGTGGGCCGCGTGCAGGCAATCATCGGAAGGCCAGTCGAAGAGGACAGACAGTCGTCCAATTGAATGCAGTACATTTGGTGGGAGTGCGTTGCCCGGAAAAGCGAGTGTACGCCGCTCACGGCGAGGCTATCCAGTAGCAGTTCTGCTAGGACTGGACGATACTCATGCTGTGGTATGGATTGTCCAGAGCGAGTCAATCAGACTGCAGGGCTCCATCAGTCTGCCAACTGGCCAAGACCGCAGCGGGAGTGGCCTCATCTATGACTACTACAACACGATTATGTCCTCGATGAGGCCCATACTTGAGAGCGGTGTGGGCAGCCTAGTGATTGCAGGTACGGGCTCTGGCGTGTCCTCAGCTGAGGCGTTCGTGGGCCATGTGCGCAAGCATCACTCCTATCTTCTGCGAACAGTTCGCATGGCCAGCATCAAGGGAGATGTGATGACTCCCAATGCGGCTAGGGCATTTGTGAAGTCCCCTGCATTCCAGAAGATGACCGCAGAGGTCGTGGACCAGGAGTCAATCCACCTGCTTCAATTGCTGGATGAGTATCTCTACGACACTTCCGGTAGTGTGTCTGTTCTCTTCTCGCTCGAGGAGATTGACAGTCTTCTCAAGGGCATCTCGAGACATGGTGCGACTGCAGTCCCATCGCCTGAATGGCTTCTATTGACCGACTCATTCTGGAACCGACGAAAGAACGATCCTCTCTTCCAGCGAGTGATGTCCGTCGCCAAGAATGCAGGCGTGAAGACCAGAGTTCTACGGAATGACGATGCCGCCGGGGAGCGTGTCTCTCAAATCGGCGGTGTTGTCTGCTTGGCAAGGAAGCGGTCTCGCTAGTATCAACTGCTACTGACTATGCGTAGATGAGCAAGGCATCGTCTGCACTCGAGCGTCTCCAGTATCCGGGCCTTCTGTACTCATTCTAGACCTTGTTCTCGCTCAGAGGAAATCTCAGATGGAAAGCTGTGCCAGCTGTGTGGTCTTCTGGAGAGTCTGGTCTGTTCTCAATCCATATCTCGCAGCCAAGCTGGTTCTGAATCGCCTTGACTAGATACAGACCGAATCTCTTGTGACGAGGTCTCTTCTTGAGGCTGTCGAAGACACTGATCTTGTCCTCGTCCGAGATTCCCGGGCCATCATCAATCAGCACCACCTTCACAGAGTCTCCTTCAGTCTGTACAATGATGTCTACATGTACCGACTGGCATCCTTGTCTGCGATGCTTTGCCATGTTCGAAAGGATGTTGTAGAAGACCATTTCCAACAGTGGATGGCATCTCACAGTGATCCCTTTCAGGGCCTCTTCGCCGCTGACTATCAGTGTAACATCCCCGTGAGACTGTGTGGTTCGTTCCATAGCTGTGTTGAACATTTCAAACAGGTTGACAGGCTCTCGCTCCAGTTCAGCCCCCTGTATCCTTCCAAGCGTCAGGATATTGTCTACGAGGTCAATCGACTGTTGTTCGATTCGACGCATGTCCGCCAAGTCCTCAAGAAGTGAGCTCTCAAGATTGGGGTGTTTGAGTCTGATTAGTTCCAGTATCTTCAAGTTCGCATCACTATAGTTCCGGATGTCATGGCCCAAAAGGTCCAGCATGAGCTTCACCATTGACTGATTATGCGCCGCCTCACGCCACGCACGGATGACCTCAGTCTTGGGAAGCGACAACATGTCGATCAGTCTAAGGCTGAGTTCGTCTTGGTCATAGCGGTTCTGTGTTCCAAGTATGTTGGTCGCCACAAACAGCATGAACGCGTACACAGCTCCCAGGAGAAGTTTGCTAGTCAGTGAAGCGAGTCCTTGGACAATGGAGATGGACTGTCAGACCCGCCCGACAAAAACACATTTGAGCCCGACAAGACAATAGACTCAGTCATGACTATGACCAAGATTCGAGAGTACAAATGGGTCTTGTATGGGACTGTCAGCATACTGGTCATACTGGGAGTATCTTTGATATACAGCATTGTCGCAGACATATCCACTCAGCTCCACACACCAGTCACATTGGCAACACCAGTCGATCTTGCCATTCCTCTGATTCCACCAGCCATTATCATCTACTGGTACGTGTTCTACTCCTTCATATTCTTCAGTTACTTCTACTTCGCATTTGTGCACCGCGAATACCGGAATGCGCTTGTCTTGGCCTATGTGCTAGTCAATCTCGTTGCTTACGCCATCTATCTGGTCTTTCCGGTCCTCGGACCAGAACGCGCGGTCTCCGGTTCAGACTTCTTCTCATATCAGATTCAACTACTCTACGCAGGTGACGTTCCGGTCAACTGCTTCCCGAGCCTTCACGGTTCAACATCATTGCTTAGTGCCTATGCTCTGTGGAGAGCAAAGAAGGAGTACGGTTACATCTCCTGGCCCATTGCGGTGGCCGTCATGGTATCCACGCTCCTTGTTCGTCAGCACTGGATAGTAGACCAGATTGCAGCAACACTAGTGACTCTTCCAATCGCCTACTTCGTCTTCACACGGTTCAAGTATACCAAAGTCCTTGAATCGAAGACTGTTGTCAAGCGATGGCAGTTGTTGGTGTCCACAATTGCTGCTGTCTTCTTCATGGTGCTCTACATACTGGTGTTCTATGTCATGTGACACCACACTCCGAACAGATGGCGGCCCGATGTGCCGCCACTCTGCTCGGCAAGAGGGCGCATGCAACCCCCGTCATCATTATGGAGACCACGGGAGCGACCTGCGGTGTCAGAGCTGTCCGCTCACACTGGAATACCGTGCTCATGGCGTCTGATGCGTCTGTGTTCCGGACTGTGTTTTCTAGAGTCTATGTGAGTCGTATTAGTCCGGAAGCCGGTGTATGCAATTGGGATGTGTTCGGCGGCACTGGGAAAGTGGTCGACGTTGACAACCTGTATGTGTAGGCGTCCAGAGTAGACTTGCAGTAGTCTTTCTTGTCATTGGAACTGCTTCGGCATCGCGTTCTTAGTTCTTCTATTACAGCCATTTCTCAGTCGTGCTGGTGATGACTGACACAACTCATACCGGCGCTCGCTCTCAGCCTGAGAAGGCCTGACACAGATGTCATGTCGCGCCTTAGAGTCACCTCATCACTGGAGAGTATAGCAGCTTCTCTCTGGTGACTGATCATGCAACTGCTGCATGAGTGTGACGAATAAAAACAGGGACAGGACTCCACTCGTCACGGAGTCCTGTACTCGTATCTTCTACATCAGATACCCTTGTTCGACCATTGCATTGGCTACCTTGAGAAAACCAGCAATGTTGGCGCCGAGAACATAATTGCCCTTTGCACCAAACATCTCGGCTGTCTCGTATGCGTTCCTGTGGATTCGGGTCATGATGTCCTGCAGTTTGCTGTCGACTTCCTCCCTTGTCCAAGAATAGCGTTCGCTGTTCTGAACCATCTCAAGTCCAGAAACCGACACGCCTCCTGCGTTCGCAGCCTTCCCAGGTCCGTAGAGTATCTTGTTCTTCAGGAATATGTCGACGCCCTCTGGTACTGTTGGCATGTTTGCCCCCTCGCCCACCGCAATGACTCCGTTGCTCACCAGCATCTCGGCGTCTTTCGCGTCAACCTCATTCTGAGTAGCGCATGGCAGGGCAATGTCGCACTTGATGCCCCATATTGACCCACTCGTGTCGTACGTGACGCCCCCGAACTGCTCAGCATACTCCTTGATTCTGCCGCGGCGGTTGTTCTTGAGTTCCATGATCCATGCCAGCTTCTTCGCGTCTATGCCCGTCGGGTCATGGATGAACCCGTCCGAGTCACTCATGGCCACCACCTTGGCACCGACTTGGATGCACTTTTGGACGGCATACTGGGCAACATTACCGGAACCGGAAACGACAACCGTCTTGCCCTTCATTTCCAACTGCTTCGTCTTCAGCATCTCCTGGACAAAGTAGACGCATCCATATCCAGTGGCCTCAGGTCTGATTAGTGAGCCACCCCATGTCGGACCCTTACCAGTCAATACGCAGGTTCCATGCTTGTTGGTTATCTTCCTGTACATTCCGTATAGATAGCCAATCTCGCGTCCGCCAACACCAATGTCGCCCGCCGGGACGTCAGTGAACTGGTCGATGTGTCGGTATAGTTCAAGCATGAAGTTCTCACAGAAGCTCCGGACTTCCGCATCAGTCTTGTCGTGGGGGTCGAAGTCACTGCCACCCTTAGCCCCGCCCATCGGAAGGCCTGTCAGGCTGTTCTTGAATATCTGTTCGAAACCCAAGAACTTGAGTATACCAAGGTTGACCGATGGATGGAAGCGTAGGCCACCCTTGTATGGGCCTATCGCAGAATTGAACTGAACGCGGTATCCTCTGTTGACCCTGATTCTCCCGTCCCTGTCCAGCCATGGAACACGGAACATGATTACCCGCTCAGGTTCGACTATGCGCTCAAGAACCGCATTCTCTTGAAATTTCGGATACTTCTTCAGAGCCGGCTCAAGGGATTCCAGAACCTCCCGCACAGCCTGATGAAACTCCGGCTGCCCCGGATTCTTCTCAATGACTCCTTCGAGTACGGTTTCTACATATCTGTCCAAGTCTAAAACCTCGCATGTCTACTGTTTTGGACGAGCCCTGCCCGCTGCTTCGGGCACATAAAGATTCCTCTAAACATGGACGAATCCTTCATGCGCTCATTGTAGGTTGGGATCAACGTGACGCAGATTGGGTCCCTTACGTTTATCGAGCGGTTTGAGAACAAGTACCTCAGTATGCTCAGAAAGAGGGTCTTATGCCCGGGTCTCTCTGTAAGGGACCGGACACAGGCCATGGACGACTACATCAATGCGCTCATCCTCTTGGAGCGGATTGAAGACGGTGGGCTCAAGAAGTGACCATTTTATACTGTTGGTCCCGCAAGCACAGCCACAAGAGCACGCTTTGAGCGCGTGACCGTAATCGTGCGCAGGTGGGACGAAGAAGACTAAGACCACACTGTGTCCTATCAAATACATTGTCAAACAAGTCCCAGTCAGGTTCGTCTTTGGCCAAGAAGCAACTGGGCAATCAGCGCCGCCACGTATGTGAACTATGTGTTCACACTTATAAGAGTGAAATCACTAGATACCAACATGGCAAACATAACGCTGTCGATTCCCGATGATGTGCGAGAGCGTATGAGAAAGCATCCTGAGATCAAGTGGAGTGAGATTGTACGTAGTGCAATCCTAGACTACTTGGACAGACTGATGGGCAGCGAAACCCGCGACTCCTCCTACTATGCCGAGCTTGCCAAACGTGCAGGGGTTCCGCTCGAAGAGATATCCTTGAGCGAGGCTGAGAAACACTACAGGGAGATGAGGGACTTGGAATGGGAGCGCCACTCTTCGACACAACCGTCCTCATAGAGCGGATACGTGCAGGAGCAACTGGATTGAGCGGATCCACAACCGTCCTCAACCTGATAGAGTTCCCAAAGGCGGCCCATCTCAAGGGCTTGGACATCATCTCCCCCGGCAAGGATGACTATGACAAGGGATTCGAGCTATCAGTCTTGCTTCTGAAGGCAGGCACTCCCATCCCTGCTGTTGATGTTGTACTTGCCGCTGTGGCCATGAACCGTGGACTGGTACTACACACAAGAGATCGACACTTCGATTACGTTTCCAGAGTCAACAAGGACTTCCAAGTACATATCGAGTGATAACGGTGATGACAGTGAGCAGTGTCGGCCTTTTCTTTGATCGCAGAGCGAGGGACCCTGTCATAAGGCAGTTGGCCGATGCAAGAGCGACAAGTCCTGACTCAGCAGTGTCGATGGAGATCCTTGTCGAACGCACTTCGTTGGCTGAGCACACTATCCGACTGCTCGTGCGCGCGAAGTGGGTCTGTATCACCGAAGATGGACTCCTCTACCTCAATTCGGTCGAAGTCGGACGGAGATCATTCCATTATGGGTTGGCTCTCTTTGCCACACTGGAGTCCATTGTAGTGGTTGTTGCTCTCGCTATTGCCTTCTCGCAGAGGGTCGTTGTTCCGCTGGATCTAGTGCTCGGGGTCTTCGCGACTCTCACCGTGGTGACCGTCATCTGCACGTACTTCCAATCTTGGCCTTACTTCTATCTGCGGCAGAAACGAGTCTGATTCCGGTGCATCGAGCAGCCAGAGGCTCTTGCCACTGACTCGGGTTCTCAGTGAGCCGGTCCTAGGCTCACAGGCCTGACTCATGACCGCTCGGTCAGGCAGGGCTTCCTGAAACTAAGAACTTCTGCGAATCGACGCTCATTCTCTCTCGTATGAATGCCTAGGACCTTTGAGAGTCGAGTAGCGAGGCGCACGAGGAATGCCCAGGACTGACAGCAGTTCGTGGTCCCTGTCCAGAGAGAGCGGCACAGAACTGACCGTAGGTCATGTGGGGACAGGTGAACAGGACGAGCAGGACGAGCATTACCCATGATGAGCACGTGGGCCCTCTGCCTACGGTGTGGACAGGCAGTGGGAGCGTATATGCCTCAAATACGAAAACAGCGAGCTCCCAAGAGATGAGAGAGGGCAAGGTCTCCGTGTCTCCATCAGAGAAGATGATCTCTATTGGCACCAGAAGCGAGGACGACGCCCTCGTTGATTATGAGTTGCGATGGCCAAGATTGGATGACTGCGCCGCAGCTGTTACACTCCCTCCGAGTGTCCTGAGTGCGGCGGAAGCCTTTACGAATACGAAGTTTCAGAAGAAGAAGGGGGTGGATAGGGACGCCAATAGCGCCCCATTTCCAATTCCCGGCCTACATTTGCTTCTCTTGGCGGTACGGAAGGTAGTCCGGACCGTATATTTCTCTCCCCATGACAATCTTCTGGATGTGAGCACCACCCTCGGCACCGACAGTGTATGACCTGACTCCCCGGTAGGACGCTTCAAGCGGGCACTCCTTGGTGTAACCGAACGCCCCGTGGAATGTCATGCTGCGGGTGATTATGTCAAGAGCATCGTGTGGAGTGCGGTACTTGGCAGCTGCTGTCCACTTGGCGATGTCCAGCTTCGTGATGTCCTTTCGGCCCTCCCTGTAGTGCTGGTCCCATGCCCATGCGGCCTTGTACGTCAGCAACCGGTCCGCCTCAAGAGCCATCCAAGAGTCGACGCTCTCGAACATTATGCCTTCGAAGGCTGCGAGTGGTCTGCCGAAGGCCTTCCTCTGCTTGGTATACTCGACTCCGATATTGAAGGCTGCTTCCGCCGCGCCGAGACATGTGGCGGCAATCAAGCACCTGGCTGCGGAGAATCCCTCCATGCTATAGTAGAAGCCCTTGCCCTGTTCGCCTATGATGTAGTGGTTGGGGATCTCTACGTTCTCGATGTTGAATCCGCCAGTTGAGACACCCATCCTGCCCATGTCCTCGAAGAGCGTGGTGGTGATTCCCTTTGTAACTCCACTGCCCGTGTTGAGCGGAAGGATGAATGCATCGAAGCTCTTGTGGTCGCCCTTCGGGTCGGACTTGGCGAGGGTGAAGTAGACGCCCCCGTATTTCTCTGACTCTCTGACGCCGCTGATGTACACCTTCTCACCGTTGACGACGAAGCCGGTCCCCTTTGGTTTGATGATTGTCTTGGTTGTATTGACAAGGTCAGAACCACCACTGGGCTCGGTTGTGGCAATGCCGAAGAACAAATCGCCCTTTGTGACGCGTGGCAGTATCTCCTTCTTGGCCTCGGGAGTGCCGTACATGTCAAATATGAGTGCCCATGACGCTTCAACAAGGTACATGACCGGGAGCGCGATGGACAAGTCGGCCTTTGCAAGCTCCTCTGCGGCGATACACGCCATTGTCATTGAGAGGCCAGCACCACCGTACTCCTCTGAGACCGTCGGAGCCCACAGCATCTGCTCCCCCATCTTCTTGATGAGCGATCGTGGAATCTCGTGGGTCTTCTCATCGTACTCCTTCCATGCAGGAGCGACATATCTCTGAGCGAACTCGCGCACAGACTCGCGGAACATTCGCTCCTCGTCAGACTCTTCAAAGTGCATAGTATACTACCTCTGTGCATGCTGTCCATGCTAGCGGGCGGGTCTGGACCGAAGGCACCTTATAGATACTTCGACTGAGGCCCGAAAAGGGGCTCTTCCTTCGGCAATGTCGCCAGACACTCCGCTGTCCAGAACCCGGGAATGTGCGTGTTCTCTCTGTGTATTCACCCTCCCGGACCCTCCCACTAGCCTTCTCAGTCTGTGCATGACTCACGTCTCGGCATCTGATACGCATCGCGAACTGATCTGCTGTGTACAACTCGCTGTGCAAGAATGAGGTGACTGGTTTCACACCGCTCAGCATGCAACTACTCTCTGTCGCACGACACACACTACTGAGTGTTTCAGTCAGGCATACGTCACACTCAGACTCGTCCGCGGGCACCTGATTCTTGTACTCTCGAAGTGTCCATCGAACACTGCGGTTCACATGATGCCTATGCTATGCGCGTCCTCTCTCGTGTCTCATGTCTCAGTCTTTTCTTGGACTTCTATCGACCACGAGGAGAGAGGTGTTCTTGAGAGATGAAACGGAAGTCAGTGTCCCACTGTTTGATGACCCGGGTGTAGGCAGTGTGAACGTTGTCCATACCGCACCCCCGTCGACCTCCCTCCCATGGCTGACATCGTCCGCAGAGCTTCCGTACACGTATGAGTCGATGACAGTGACTCCATCGGGCTTGATGTAGTTGACCGTGTCGCCTGCATTATTCAATCCGATGTGAGTCACACTCTGATAGAACACAATGAAACCGTGGGCAGGGATGGTGGTGCCAGTGGGAATCGTATACGGTGCTGTGCCGCCCTCTATGATGTCATCAAGTATGTACCCCGAGATGTCCACTGTTCGGTCGAGCGGATTGTAGAGTTCAATCCACTCCTCTGTGTACACGACATAGGGGTCGGGCAGGAATTCGTTGATTACAACCGAGTCCCCACTTGCCAGTGCACCCGAGTTCGGCGCACCAGGCGTAGGTGTATCGAAGGTTGTCCAAACAGCCGAGCCATCCGTCTCTCTGCCATAGCTGACGTCGTCAGTGGACCCGGTGTAGGTATAGGTGTCAACGACTATGACTCCGTCGGGTCTGATGTAGTTGACGGTGTCCCCTGCATTGTTTAGCGCGATACCCGTGACACTCTGACAGAACACGATGAAGCCATGTGCGGGGACAATGGTGCCTGCGGGAATTGTGTAGGGTGCTGTGCCGCCTGAGAGAATGTCGTCAAGTATGTACCCTGAGATGTCAACGGCAGTTCCAAGAGGGTTATGGAGCTCAATCCACTCTTCAGAGTAGATGACATTCGGGTCTGGTAGGAACTCGTTGATGAGGATGAAGTCCCCATTTCCTGAGCCCGGCCCGTTGGTTTCACCGGGCGTAGGGGTTTCAAAGGTGACCCAAATGGTTGAACCATCCCTTTCTCTGCCATAGCTGACGTCATCTGCAGAGGTTGTGTATGTGAATGAGTCAACTACCGTTGTCCTGTCAGGTCGTAGGTAGTTGACGGTGTCCCCTGCATTGTTTAGCGCGATACCAGTGACACTCTGATAGAACACGATGAAGCCATATGCGGGTATTGTGGTACCCAGTGGGATCACATAGGGTGCCGTGCCTCCTCCGAGAATGTCATCCAACACATAGCCGGAGACATTGACTCTTGTACCCAGAGGATTGTAGAGTTCAATCCACTCCTCAGTGTAGAGGGTGTTTGGATCCGGCAGGAACTCGTTGATGAGGACCGAGTCGCCATCCGGCAACACTACGACATTTGCTGCTCCCGGAGTTGGTTTCTCGAATGTGGTCCAAGTTGGCGCGCCATCTGACTCTCTCCCATAGCTGACATCATCTGCAGACGATGAGTACGTGTATGAGTCGATGACAGTGACCCCATCAGGCTTCAGGAGGTTTACAGTGTCCCCCGCGTTGTTGAGCCCGATGCCAGTCGCGCTTTGGTACAGCACCAAGTGACCATAGGCGGAGATTACGGTCCCGGCAGGAATCGAGTATGGATTGGTTCCCCCATTCGTGATGTCGTCAAGTACATACCCGGAGAGGTCTGCGTCTAGAGCCTGAGGGTTGTAGAGTTCAATCCACTCCTCAGTGTAGAGGGTGTTTGGGTCCGGCAGGAACTCGTTGATGACCACAAGGTCTGTATCGCCGCCCTCTTTGGTGGTGGCCGTCACGACGTCCGACTTTGGCCCCTGATTGATGCTCGTGTCCACTGCTGCGACTTCATAAGAGTAGGTCGTAAGTGGGTCTAGGCCCACATCGCTATAGTGTGTCGCGCGAACCTGTGCTATGAGTAGACCATCTCGGAAGACCCTGTAGTGGGATATGTCCGGTTCTGTGTTCTCGTGCCAAGAGATGTCAATCTGCGACATGCTGATCGCTGTAGCATTCACGCCAGTAACCTGTACAGGCGGTATGTGGTCTGGTGGGATGGTCGACTGAAGAGTCACAAAGACATCAACAGAGTAGTGGTCTGAGCCGGTGTCGGCAGTAGGTGTATCACCGCATGTGGAGTTGATGAGTCTGTCTGCAAAGAAGGAGTTTACAACGATGAAGTCAATCCGTGAGAGATATTGCGGGTCTTGATGTCCGTAGCTGTACCCCGGGTCGGTCGGATTCAGCGTTCGAAAGACATCTTTGAAGATGTGGACTGTAGACGAGTACTGACCATAGACCGGGTCTTCAGGATGTATCTTCATGGTCATTGGTCCGTATCCCAAGTCTCCAAGAGGCGCAAGGTCCCCCGTGTCGTCAGGTGAGAACGAGTTGAGGTCGCCCATGTACATGATGGGCACATCACCCAGACTATCCATGTAATTGATGATTCCCTCGGTCTCACGCTCTCGCCGATACTCATTGACCTCTCCGGACATCGCCTTGAGATGTGCCCCAATGATGTGGACCTCATTGTTGTCTATCAGTACTACCGCCTCAACGAAGTCATGGGTGACCTTGTAGTTGGTACCATTGTCGAGGGGCACTAATGAAATCTGGTTGAAGGCGACAATTGGAAAACGACTAAGGACTGCCGCACCACTGGTCGAGTATATGACGTCTTGCGCACAGTATCCTTCGTAAGGTATCTCATCAACGAAGTACGTGTTGAGCTCGTTGATTACCTGATTGAGAATGTAGTCATTGTTGTCATCCCACGACCCGGTCTCGATTAGGACAAGTATGTCCGGGTTCTCTTCCTTCACCACCTGCTTCCAGTCCGGGTTTGCGCCGGAGGCCTCAATGTTGTAGCTCATGACTTTGAAAGCACCTTGGGGTGGGACACTGTTGTCGACGGTGACAGAGATGGTCGCCCTGCCCCAATTGCCTGCGTGGTCCATTGCGCGACAAGTGATTGTGTGATTCCCATCTGCTGTCTCTGTGGTATTCCAGTCGTACGAGCTGGTACGTGACTTCAATACCCCGTCAACCAGAATCCTGTACCTGCTTATGCGGTTCTGGTCTACTGCCGTAAATGCAATGCGGGTCATGCCAGAGACCGTTTCTCCCTCTTGGGGACTGATGATGGTGACCACAGGCGGTCTGACGTCCCGGTGCCACCACCAACCGAATCTGCAGGCATCTGCAGCAGTGAACGTGGCACCGAGGACTAGAAATGACAACACAAGAAGCATAACGACTCTTCTTTCATCCAATTGCTGTTCCTCCTCGCGCGAACAGAACCAGCATCTCCACTTGCAGTATGGCGTTGCCCAGTTATAAACTGGACGGGGCATGCACCCCACTCCTGAAACTCTGTCCTTTACCACATGTTGTCTTGAAACAGCCGTGTGCTAACACAGGGCTGCCAGAATACAGGTCCTAGGCTGAAACCACCTCTGGCCGAAAGATGAATTACCCGGCTGTCAGTCACATATGAATGGTGATAAGTTGAAGAACTCTGTACCTGTTGTCCTATGTCTGTTGGGAGGTCTTCTCCTTCTACAGGCAAGTTGGCTAGGTGACATTGGTTTCCTCGCCGTGATAATCGCCTATGCTCAGACTGCATTCTCCGCGATTGCAGATGCCATGGGTATCCTCCTCCGGGTATTGCTGTGGATTGCAGCGCTAGGAGGTATCGCCGTGATTGTCGGTTCAATTCTAATCGCTGTGAACAGGATACGCTTTGCCAAGTTCATCATTGGACTGGGTGCAGGCATCGGGCTCATCGGTCTGATCATCATGCTGGTCACCGTGGTGGTCTCCGGCGGCATCGCTGAGCTGCTGGGGCTTGCTGTCCTAGTCTCACAGTCCATTGCTTGGATTGGAGTCATCCTCACAGTGATTGGTCGCAGGGCGATCAAGACCGAATAGCTGCAGACTGTCAACCTACGGACTGCATAAGTCAATAGCCATTCCGCTCTTGAATCTGATACTGGCACGCGATAGTGGCTGACGATGCGAGCTGCAGTAGTCCGGACGCCTGCCGGCTACTGTAGCGTCTGCCATCTCCAAGACCATCTACCTCTCCCAGTACCTGAGGTCAACAATCGACTTGGCATAGACGCTGGGCTTCGGTTTCAATGGGAAGATGCCTCCCGGATTCACCGGAACCCCCCTCTGGTCCTCAGCTATTATCTCAGCTCCCTGAGGTCCAAAGCCGTCTAGAATGTCTTGTCTCCTGACCATTGGGAACAGCCTCAGGAGGTCGACCCACTTCACTCGTGCTGATTCCCAGATTCTCCTGAACGAGGGGTCCCATTTCTCAGTATTGTCGAAGAGCGGTCTTCCCGTTGCCGGGTTCACCAAGTAGAACTTCGCTGTTCCTCTGGCTGCAGTGTGGTAGTAGCCAAGCACTGGTATGACTGATACTCTGCTGGACTTCTGCATGATTGACCTCAGCTTCTCACAAGCTCTGAGCTGATCTTGGTACAGGACCGAGCGTTCACCAGTAAGAACAACAAACTCCAGATCACTCGTACCTTTGAGAGAGAGCTCGAAGAGGAAGTGCAATCTCAGAGTCTCTAGAGGTTCGAGGTCAACCTTTCCAGTTCCAATGTCAACACCATTCGTGTGAATGACAATCGGGAGTTGTCTCAGCGTGCTGTCGGCCTCGACGAGTCTGAAGAACTCCATTAGTTCTCCCCAGTACATGGTCGGTTCGCCGCCGAGAAAACGCATGAAGGTGCGCTGGGGAATGCACTCTCTAATGACTGCAGAGGCGTCATTGAGCATATCGAATGGGCTTCGCTCGGCAGCTGTCTCTCTTGTCTTGTCAGTCGGCGTACTGACAGTGCTGAACCGCGAGCCCAAGTTGGTCCCAACCAGCTCCCAGCGTATCTCCCAGTAGTTACCACTGTTAAGAATCAGGCGTCCAGCGTTCTCCTTTCTGAGGCGTACCAAGAGTCTTTCCTCGCACCAGTTGTGTCCAGTGCAAGCGTCCGAGCCAACAGAGAAGAATCTTCCCGAAACCCCGGTGTGCTGTTCGCCACTTCGATTGGTCTGTCGTCCAAAGGCATGCTTCCCATCTTCAGGTCTGCTGACTCGTGATGTACCATGAAAACGCATCACTGACAACAGGTGGTCAAAGGAGCTCGACTGAAGATGAATGTCAATAGTGCATGGCAGTCGTTCCGACTCTACCGGGGCGATAGGTCCATGCAACAGAGTCGCTTGTGGAGCAAGACTCATATGTGTGCTGACTGGGACACGCGGATGAGGCAGACTTGTCCGAGCACGCTCTTGCAAGTATCAGCTCTTAGCCAGTGAATAGAGAGTTGCGTGCAGACCGCGCAAACGGAGGTTGGTACTTTGGCCATCGAAGTCCACAATGAGGAAGCATCCACATCGGGCGCCGATAAGGCAGCGGCAGTACTAGAGGTGATTTTCGTCCGTTTCGTAATCTACGGTCTGCTTGCCCTGTGGTTGGTTCAACTCATGTGCGGGACCCCCACTCCCAATCCATTCCCGATAGAAGCCGCATACACTGTGGGAGCCCTGTGGTTTGTGGTTCCGTTTGTACTGATATACGGACTCAGACGGAACGCTCAAGAATACGGGCTTTCTACTCAGTCCAGTAGACAGAGCATCGACCTTGCGCTCAGTGCATTTCCATACATGATACTCGCCGAGAATGCTGTGATGATGCTACTAATCACGATAGGCTGGTCATACCTAGAGCCACAAGGTGCTCTTGTCCTGACGGCCTCCTTCACACTTGCCCTGCTGCTGATTGTTCGGATGGTCTCCCGCAAGTACTCATCGTTTCATGACATCCAGATTCCTGACAACAAGCACAGTAGCAATGTGCTTGTCATTCTCCTACTGCTCTGCCTGCCAATCGGACTTGGAATCGTGCCAGGCAAACTATCACTGCTGCTTGTTTCTACTGTGGTGTGGCAGTTTGTCATCTCCGGGTTCGGAGAAGAGGTGTTCTTCCGTGGCTACATCCAGTCAAGACTGAATGCGGCATTCGGTCGTCCATACGAGTGGAAAGGGATCAGGTTCGGCGCCGGACTCTTCATGACGGCAGCCCTCTTTGGTATCACTCATATGCTCAACACAGCGAACATCTGGCTGGGCGACTTCAACTTGGCATGGTGGTGGGGAACGTTCACATTCGTGGGTGGCTTGCTGTTGGGGCTGCTGCGTGAGAAGACCGGCTCAGTGCTCGCACCTGCCACACTTCATGGTCTTGAGGCAGTGGGTGAAGGCCTTGCACTGCTCTTCTAGACCAATGTAGAGGTGTTACAACACGCGCTCGTTTCTCCGGTTCGTCCGTGTGTTTCCCCTGGAGTCGTCGAGGATTGGACGTATGTGCGATTCTGATCTAACGAAGACTGAGCTTGGCAGATACACGGGCCGATTGCGTTTCAGGTCTCTTGTCCAAGAGGGAACTGCAAGATGATTCTTCTGCGCGCACTTGTCCCAGCAGACAAGAATAAGTGAATCACTGTCTGCAGACCGGCATCCCTCTCCGGGTGATGTGGTTCAACAATCATATTGAGGTGGCAGATTCAATGAGCGGGCAGGCCGTCACAGAGGTCCAGCAGACTGGAGGCTGTCTTGTTGTGAAAACGCGAATCGAATGCATGGAGCGAGTCCTGCTGACTTGTATGACCTCTTGGGCAGTTTCGTCTCAATCGGACCAGATTCTGTACCAGCGTACTGAGCTAGGAGTCGGATCAGTAGTGGTGCGACTCATCGACGGACCTATCCCACTGGAACATGTTGCGGCCGTACGTGACTTTGCTCGAGATGTGCTTCAGAGACCGGTGAGCGTGAAGGCGAAACGATTTGACCTTCCGAAGAAGCTCCGGAGAGTGTTTCTTGCGAATCGGGAAGATGGGTGTGAGGTTTTTGCGGATGCTGACGCGGCGCGATTCTGGTCTGGAGACCCCTCATGTGTGAGGGATGTCACTGTGCGTGCTGCAGCGTCTGCGCTCAAGACTGATGAGGCGACTGTGACTGAGAGTGCTGGTGCCGCGACAGAGGCGGCTTGGGTGGAGATATCCGCCGGTCTATCGTTGAAACAGGCTGCACAGGCATTTCAGACGAGATTGGAAACTGCTGGCATTTCAATAGAAACGCTGGAACTCAAGGTCCCTCTCAGACGGCACCCTGAACATGATGTCTAGGCCACCACTATGACGATTCAGACTTCTGCCGGTCCTCTGTGCCTCGGCTGAATCTCGAAAAGGTCTTAAGGCGACGAGGGTGAGGCGGCGATGCCAATCGAAACTACTTGTCCAAGTCTATGAGCGAGGAAGAGGCGAAGAAACCCGGAGTGTCGCGCAGACATCGTCAGATTGGCCTTCGCTTCTCGCAGGACAGACAGAGGCCCTCGCCAATTCAGTCACTGACCTCCTCTGGATGAGGAAGGAATGAGGGCTGCAGAGTCTGGAGAACGAAAGCCGTGAGGCTCCCGGTCGAACGAGTATTGATCTCCAGTTGGCTGTTGTCATGTCCTACTTGACCGGCTTATCCTCCCTCAGACGGACATGTGTTTCGAAGGCTCGGAGGTGACAGGATGGCACAACCAGAGAAGTCCATTGGTGAGATTAACGAGAGGATTAGAGACGGTAGCGTCAGAGTGGTCAATGCTTCAGAGATGACAAAGATTGTAGCAGAGCTAGGTCCGGAGGCCGCACTTCATGAAGTGGATGTGGTGACCACTGGCACGTTTGGCGCGATGTGTTCATCTGGTGTGTGGATGAACTTCGGGCACTCCGAGCCGCCCATCAAGATGTCGAGGGTCTGGCTCAATGACGTTGAGGCCTACGCAGGTGTCGCTGCTGTAGATGCGTACCTCGGAGCCACTCGGCCATCGGAGACACATGGAATAGAGTATGGTGGCGGGCATGTGATAGAGGACCTGATTCGGAGGCGTCCTGTGACTCTTCGTGCACAGGGCTACGGCACTGACTGTTATCCGAGCAGGTCTATCTCGACGGAGATTGTAATCGACGAGTTGAACCAGGCGACGATGTCGAATCCGCGGAACTGCTACGAACGATACGGCGTCGCCACCAATACCTCCAACAAGACACTCTACACATACATGGGCAAGCTTCTTCCGGACGCAGGCAATGCGAACTACTCCGGCGCGGGAGAGTTGTCCCCTATTGCTAATGACCCAGTCTATGCCACAATCGGTGTCGGTACCAGAGTGCTCTTGGGCGGTGCAGAGGGATTTGTGGTCGGGAGCGGGACCCAACACAGCCCTATCACGGGCTTCGGCACACTGATGCTACAGGGAGACCTGAAGCAGATGTCTCCTGAGTTCATCAGGGGCGCGACAATTACGGGATACGGGAGTACGCTCTACGTCGGGGTGTCTGTACCAATCCCGGTCCTGAACGTCGACATAGCGCGCAGAGCGGGGGTTTCAGATGCAGACATCACAACGAGTGTCTTCGACTATGGAGTGCCGAGCAGGAGTCGTCCTGTCCTTGCGCAGGTGAACTACGAGGAACTGAAGTCAGGCGCAATCGAAGTGAGAGGTCGGGAGGTCAAGACATCCTCGCTCTCAAGTCTGAAGATGGCACTTCGGGTGGCGGAACTTCTGAAGAGGAGAATCGCTTCCGGGGACTTCCTCCTCAGTGCAGCTGTGGAGCCTCTTCGATCAAAGGACACGGTGGCACCCATGGTCCAGCGGACTCCCCGGGGCACAAGAGTCTCTGCAGGGTCTCCACCTGTTCCAGATGACCAACTTGTACGATTGGATGAGACACGATGTGTTCACTGTGGTCTGTGTGTTGCCATATGTCCATGCGGTGTCTACTCTCAGGACACAAGTGGCACTGTTTCGTATAGGCCCGACGAGTGCACAGGATGCCGTGAGTGCGCGGATGTCTGCCCACAGAGGGCGATTCTAGTGAGGGGATGAGGTGATGCCACTTGAGACGTACTCACATCAGTATAGGCGAAACGTATGCCACCCTGCTCTCAGAGCCCGAGTTCGTTCGACCTGCGGAACAGGCAGTGGCTGAGGCACGCAGGTCCATTGTCGGCTATCTGCGGAGTCACGCCGAGTTTGGGGACAGCTTGGAGCCGGTGCGGGTGTCAGACACAGCCCCCGCAATCGTCCAACACATGGCCAATGCTGCCAGCACCATGCGGGTTGGTCCAATGGCCGCAGTAGCAGGAGCAATAGCTCAGTATGTGGTGGAGCGTCTGGTTGACCTGGGCGCCGAACATGTGGTCTTCGACAATGGGGGCGACATCGCGATGTTTCTGTCACACCCCGTCGTTGTGGGTGTCTATGCAGGTGAACATGCGATGCGCCAGCTTGGAATGAGAGTGACGGATACGGGAAGGCTTCTCTCTATTTGCACCTCATCCGGCACCGTAGGCCATTCGCTCAGCTTCGGGGTGTCTGATGCTGCTACAGTCTTCGCCGATGATGCTGCCCTTGCCGATGCGGCGGCTACCGCCCTTGGTAATCGTGTCTCAGACAGCAGTCCTCAGACCATTGAATATGCACTGAGAGCCACCGCCGCCTCGGGACTCAGGGGGATGATGGTCCTAGTGGGCGAGACCATCGGTATCCATGGTATCATTCCAGAGTTTGTCCGTGCAGACGTACGTCAAGAACTCATATCTAGGGGATATGGAGGCTGAACAAATGAATAAGATTCGATGCTGCATACTTGGTGCGACTGGGCTTGTAGGCCAGCAGTTTGTAAGACTTCTGAGCGGCCATCCTTACTTTGAGGTCTCAATGCTGACCGCATCTGAGAGTTCAGTAGGCAAGACCTACGAGGAGGCGACCGAGTGGGTGGTTGGAGGAGAGATGCCAGCGAATGTGCGGGCGCTGGAGGTGTCAGACTCCCGCCCGGAGTCGGTGCTTGACAGAGAGGTGTCACTCGCCTTCTGTGCCCTCCCGGCCAGTATTGCCTCAGACATTGAAGTAGACCTCGCCAAGTCCGGTGTTCATGTCTTCAGCAACGCAAGCGCTCATAGGATGGACGGTCACACACCGATACTGATCCCGGACATCAATCCGGAGCATCTCCGTCTTGTTCGCAAGCAGCCCTACGGCCGTGGCTTCATAGTCACAAACTCGAACTGTTCCACTTCAGGTCTAGTCTTTGGCCTACGACCTCTGATGTCCTTCGGGATACGGTATGTGAATGTGACTACATATCAAGCCGTGTCAGGCGCAGGCAGACGAGGTGTGGCCTCAATGGACATACTCGGAAACGTCATACCCTTCATCGCTCAGGAGGAGGAGAAGATTGAGCGGGAGTCACGGAAGATACTTGGGGTGCTGGATGTGGAGGACATTCGACCGGCGCAGTTCGAGATTGATGCAAGCTGTGCCAGAGTCCCAGTCATGAACGGGCACCTGGAGAGTGTCACGGTTAACCTCGAGCAGGATGTGAGCATAGAGGACGCAAGGGCTGCTCTCATGAACTACACGGAGGAGCCTCAGCGGCTCAGGTTGCCCACAGCACCCCCACAGCCAATCGTGGTCGTGGGCGAATCCGACAGGCCGCAGCCGGCGAGAGACCTCCATCTTGAACCACCGCACAATGGAATGGCTGTTGTGATAGGCCGGCTCAGGAAGAAGCAACGCAGGCTCAGCTTCTTCCTTCTGGTGAACAATACGATACGTGGAGCTGCTGGTGCATCGGTACTCAACGCAGAGTTCGCCATGGCCAAGGGCTACCTGAACACCGATTCGGAGGTGAGCGAATGCAGGTCATGAAGTTTGGCGGTGGCTGTCTGAGAGATGGCAGAGACCTTCTTCGAGTGGCGAAGATAGTCCGGCAGTCGGGAGGTGTACCTCTGGCACTGGTCGTATCAGCCGCTTATGGAGTCACTGACATACTGGACGAGGCCGTTCGTTCTGCTCTCCGCTCCGAGGACGAAGTACAGTTGTATGTCGACCGGGTTCGTCAAAGACACTTCAAGATGCTCGATGAGACCGTGACCGAACCATCCCTTCGCAGTGAAGTGGGGACAGCTATTGAAGAGCGTCTCAGACGACTGGAAAGGCTTCTCTATGGCGTGGCGTACACGGGTGAGATGGTTGACCCTGTCAGGGTCCTTGTGTTGAGTCAGGGCGAGCGCCTCTCCGCACTTCTTATGGCTGGGGTCCTCCGGCAGACCGGTCTGCCTTCTGAAGCACTAGAGTCGGACCGCATAGGTGTGGTCACTGATGGTTCTTGCGACAACGCGACGGCGGACCTGGCTGAGGTCGCTCGGAATCTCAGCTCAACGGTGCGCCCTCTCATCGACCGCGGCATCATCCCTGTCATCACGGGCTTCTTTGGCTGTACTCCGGAGGGCAAGACCTCGTCCTTCGGAAGGAACGGCTCCGACTACAGTGCGGCTGTAATAGCTCGTGCTCTGGGAGCCCAGTCGCTACACATCTGGAAGGATGCAGATGGTTTCATGACCGCCGACCCACGGCTTGTCCCGGATGCCAGAAGGATTGACGAGTTGTCGTACTACGAGGCGGCAGAGTTGTCTTACTTCGGGGCCAAGATTCTCCATCCCCGCACGGTTGAACCACTGGTGGGTAGTAGTATCAGCGTGTCCATCCGAAGCGTGCATGCGCCTGATAGAGTGGGTACCATTGTCCGACCCGATGGTCGCGCTGGAAGCAACGTGGTGAAGAGTGTCACCTATAACACGGGGGTATCTGTGCTCAGGGTGCATGGTGCAGGAGTTGGTCACAAACCCGGGATCATAGGTGACATTGGACGGCGACTGAGTGATAGAGGCATAAACATCTACTCAGTGATAACCTCTCAGACCTGCATCAACCTCCTGCTTGACAGTGCTGACTCTGAACGAAGTGTTGTTGCGCTCCGTCCGCTCGTTGGCGGGGTGATTGAGCGAATCGAGGTGCGTCAAGATGTCGCACTCGTCGCAGTTGTTGGCGAGGGCGTCTTGCGGACAAAGGGGATTGCAGCAATGGTCTTCTCTGCGGTGGCCGAGCGCGGAATAAACGTTGAGATGATCTCTGCTGGTGCTTCGGAGGTGGCGTACTACTTCCTAGTCCCGCGAGGGGACCTCGAGTCTGCAGTCCGCGCTGTCCACAACAGGGCGTTTGTGCAAGAGTACAGACCATGAAGCGCCTCACAATTTCTGTGTGTGACTGCGGCCCCACAGTCACACCCCCTTATATCCAACTAACACTGGATATATGCGGTGATTAGGAATGATTCAGCCTCTTGACCAGAGTCAAGACCTTACGAAGAGTCAGAGGATAGTCCTCGAGATACTGATGCAACGTGGACGAAAGGGAACGACACCCAAGCAGTTGTTGGATCAGGTGTCTTTTGCACCCAGAACAGTCAGGTATGCTCTCAGACGCCTGCTCAGCAAGAAGTTGGTGAAGCGAGTGCCATGTCTGGAAGACATGCGGCAGTGGGTCTACGTACCTGTTCGCGAGAGTTTCTAGTACGCGATTCTCAGTTCCACCTCTCCGACATCGTGGTTTCTCTGGGCGAACAGAACCCTTCCATGTGCGTTGACCAGTTCGGCGTATATTCCGGGGGGGTCCTCTACACCCTTGAGGAGGTCCGCACGGTAGGCACATATCGCCGACATTGGCAACTCGAGCACAGAGTGGAGTGCTCTCTCATAGTCAATCAGTTCTCGTAGCATGTCGTGCTGAATGAAGCAGGACATCTCTCCTGTGACCCTCATGCCTTTGAAACCCTGAGCTATGGCCGTCCGATAGTATCTGTCCCATGCCTGCATCACATCCTCTATCCTGAAGACCCCGTCTTTGATGTACAGGTCGGTGTAGTCGAGCACATCAAGCGCTCCACTCTGCTCCTTTTCGTCAACCATCATACCGAATCTGTTCATTGCCTTGCGAATATCCTCAGAGGTCTCCTCAGAGCACACGTACTTTGCAGCCTCTCCGCTGGCGAGTCCGTGTTGAAGATAAGTGAAGAGCACCTTCTGCTTAGCCTGAATCGAGTCGTAGACGAGTATGGCATGATCATGTGGTCTAATCTCTCTCAGGAACTTTGACAGCTCATCCTGAGGCTTGTGGCTCCTCCAGTCCGTCGAGTCTCTGAACTTGCTGTCAAAGCTTCTTGCCACCAGTTCGACAAGGCTCGGGTTATTTGTCCACAGTGCACTTTCACTGACCATAGACCTGCCTGTCGAGGTGGATATGAGGACCTGTTGTCCATCTATAATGAGATATCGACCTGGTAGGTCATTGACATAGCGCAGTTCAAAGGACAGACCAGAGCACTTGCACAGCTTGTCTGGTATTGATGGGAGCTTGGCTGAGAACTCGGTCAGTACCCTGACACGCACCCCTCTCGTGCAGGCCGAATGGAGCGAGTCTGAGAAGGCTGTGAGAAACCGAATCACGTTCTCACCGGTGTCAATGATTGCGACCTCTCTCTGGGCCTCGCCAATTGAGGTCGAGGTCCGCCTTCTGACAGCGTCCTTGTCCGTGACAAGAACGAAGTGATTGTCCTCTTCGATGGCTTCCGTTGGCTGAAGTTCTTCCCGGTGTCTTTCAAGAAACTCGGTCTTCAACTGAGCAAGCTGCGTCAGTTCTTTCTCAGCAGCGCTCTTCTTTCGTGCAATCAGCATTGACAGAGCATCCTCGATTGGTACAGCCCGGTAGCCTACCGGCCTGCCAAGCACTCTCTCTACCAGTCCTATCTTCTCCAAGACTGGCAACGCGCGATAGACCTCCTCTCGTCTCACCTTGGCAGTGGCCGATATCCTACTGGGGATAGTTGTACCAAGCCTAACGGCTGCAAGGTATACTCTTGCCTGATAGAGTGTGAGACCAAAATCAGACAGAGCCTTCGCAGTGTCCTCTTGTTTCGACAACTGACCGCCTCACCAATAAGCCTGTTCCTGTGTCGGTTCTACTATTATATCTGTATACCGCATCCGTGAATGGGCTGCGCGGCTCATGCCTGCTTGACAGTCAGAATCAGGACGCGCTCGTTCTCCAGACGGCCTCTGAAGAGCTCCCTGATGGTCAGTCTTGCAGTGCCTGCCTTTATTGCCTTGAAGAACCATTCCCCTCGTTCCATATCCCCTCCGGTCCATCCGGGCCTTACTCTGTCGGGGTGGACGTACTCAAGACTGGTCTTCTCATGGCGGACTATGTCGGTTCGGTCAATTGAGAACTCCGTCTCCTCTCCCACTGAACCATGTCGGTGGAATTGATAGTAGAACTCCTCTCCAACGCCCAGCTCCACCTCACACTCCGGTTGTGTGCACTCGACTCGTCTGACCTCTTTCGAATTCGGCTTCAACTCGTGCCTCGCCTCAACTATACCAGCATTCGGACGAGTTCAGCGATGCTGTCGATCACGACAACATCCTCTGGAACTCTGCCTGTCTCGCGATGGTCTATCCCTGTGAGGAGCACCGGACGCATATCTGCATTCTTAGCTGCCATCACATCGAGCCCTATTGTGTTTCCCACGTATATGCATCTTCTTGGGTTGTAACCTAGTCGCTCTGCGACACGTAGTAGCATATATGGCGACGGCTTTCTGTATCCGGGCACTGATGTGTACTCGACTGCATCGAAGAAGTGGAGTATTCGATGTTCGTCCAGAAAACCAGACGGGCTGCCAAACCGATTCGAGGCCACGGCTAGATCGTAGCCGTGCTGTTTCAGAGTGTCAAGAGCCTCTGTGACTCCGTCCACAAGCACTGGCACTGTATGAGCCAGCCTCTCCTCCCACATCTTCTGATACTCATGGGCCAGCTCGGATAGATTGTCAGACACACCGATCGTCTGGAGGAACACAAGGTCGTATTTCAACCACTCCGCCTGTGACGGTCGCCAGTGCACGTCGACATTGTTGACCAACATGAAGTTGTCAAGCCACGCCTCTGCAGAGTTCGTGAGGACCTCGATGAGCTCGTCGTCAGTCATGTGCTTCTGGACTGAAATGCCTAGTCTGAAGAGGAATTCCCTGATGGTGTCACAGAGCTGGACTGCAGGATGGTAGAGCGTACCGCCAAGATCGAATATCACTGCAGAGACATCGCTGAGTTTCATGGACAGAGGATTGAAACACAATGGCAGACATTTGTCTATCGCTAGCTGTATCAATTGCGGTCCGATACTGGTAGCCTTCCCACAAGAGAACCTTTTTTGGCAATGGACTAGTGCTCGTCCGTACTGACATGTCACTCGAGAGCGACGCCCTTGCTGCTGTTGAGAAGTACCTGCAGTCGAATCCAAGTGATGCGGCTGCATGGAATGTGAAAGGGGTGCTTCTGGCGAAGATGGAGGACTTCGGAGGTGCGCTTCGGGCTCTTGACACTGCACTGCGGCTGAACCCCGAGTTGGCTGAGGCTCACACTAACAGGGGCCGCGTGCTGCTTGCCCTCGGGCCCGAGAAGGCCAAGGAGGCAATCCAGTCCTTTGAGAGGGCGCTTCAGCTTGCTCCGGGTGACACAGAGGCGCTTCGTGACAAGGCAGCAGCTCTGCGCTTGCTAGGTCGCTCAAAGGAGGAGCTTGACATCATCGAGTCTCTGGTCGAGAAGATGCCGTCTGAGCCCTCGCTCTGGATTCGAAGAGGTGACCTAGAACTTGAGCTTGGTCTGTTGGAAGACGGAGTGAGAAGCTACGACCGTGCGCTTGAGCTTCGGGCCGAGCTTGTCCCTGCTCTGGTTCACCGCGCGCTGGCATTGGGCCTACTCGAACGATGGAAAGAGGCTATCAAGTCCGCTGAGTCTGCGACAGAGCTTGCACCTGACAACATGGAGGCCTGGCGGGTCTTGGCTGATGTGAACATCCGCGCGGAGCGCTACAAACATGCTATGCGTGCACTTGAAAGAGCAGCCAAGCTAGACCCCACGGACGCCTCGGTGGAGAACACCATGGGCATGGTGGCGTACAAGTCCGGAGCACTCCAGTCCGCTGTGGAGCACTTCACCAGAGCAATAGTGCGGGACAAGAAGCATGTGTCTGCCCACCGCAATCTTGGACTCTTGTACATGGAGCTTGAGCAGTGGGCGGAGGCCGAGGAGACACTCTTCCGACTGACTAGATTCTACAGAGATGACCCCGATGTCTGGGACGCTCATGCGACTGCCTGTGCGCGACTGGAGGACTTCTGCGCGGCTACTGAGTCTTGGGAGAATGCACGGCGGCTATACCGGAAGAAAGACAACGAACGTGAGGCCGAGCGGGTGCAGAACCTAGGCCGTGCTGCAAGAATAAACTGCTCAAGGCAGAAGAAGGCATACAGAGCTCAACGCGAACATGAAAAGGCCACACGGACGTTCTATGACCGTTTTGAGCTCAGGAAGAAGAAGCAGCGTGAATGATGGTCCTAGGGCTTGTCGAAGAGCAATGACCTGATTAGATAGTCCATCCCGAACCGGCGGCCCGTCAGGTCCATGTACCAAGGTGCTTCAAACTCCAGGGCTTTCACGATGTCATCTATGCTGACTCCCTCTTCATGCAGCACCCGCGCTCTCTCAGCAATGCCCTTCAGGTAGTCAATTCTCTTCTGAATGTGCTCACGGGGGCTTTGGATCGGGCCCCGGTGGGAGTCAAAGAGAACCGCAATGTCCATCTGCTGGATCTTCTCCATTGTGGAAATCATCCGCGGGACGTTCTCGTCATCGATTGCAATCTGTTTCTTAGAAGGCAGAGGCACTGCGTCCGCTGAGAACAACCACCTCTTCCGCGGCTCGTAGAACCCCACCATGTCACGTCCGTGGCCGGGTAGTTCGACCAGTTCCAGGTAGTAGTCGCCCGACTCCACGCTCGTTGGGATGACCCTTACATCCTCTACGGGTCCAGGCTGTCCCCAGACATAGCTGAAGAACTCACCAATGACCGGAGGTGCTCTCAGTATCGGAATCACAGCAGGTCGAGCGTACACCGGTGTGTTGTGTTCCAGTTGGGAGCATGCCCCCACATGGTCCTCGTGGGAGTGACTCACCAAGAGCATCTCTGGCGGATGCTTGCCTACCACAGATGCAAACTCTGATGCAGCATTGGCACAGCCGGCATCAAAGAGCACCTTCCCAATCAGATAGGAATAGACCCACATTATTGGCTGACCGTTGCTCTCTGTTGCAGTCTTCACACAGACGATGTCGTCGCGGAACTGCTCCACCTCTATCATTGTCCGTCAGCACTCGATTGATTGGTCCTAGCTACAGTGGTCGGATAGTCTTCCCCCCTCGTTGGTCCGTTCACCTATATCGTTTCCTGTACTCCGATTCCCGTTCACATCTCCCTCAGCACTGGTGGGCTGAACCGCTTCAGTCTCTGAAGCGCAACAACTCTATCTCTTCGTCCCATCTTGGCTTCGCTGAGTGTCTGTTCCATGAACTGGATGGCTTCGTCATATTCCTTTCGTGGCACCGGGAACGGCACCCCGTCCTTTCCACCAAAGGCGAAGGTCATGCGTACTGGGTCGGACCATGAGGTCTCAGCTCCAAAGATCATCTCTGCAACGAGTGCAAGACCTCTGACCGCTGCGGGCCCAATCCCATTGACTCCCAATAGCTCCTCGTAGTTGCTCGGCTGGGTCTCATAGGCCCTCCGTACAGCAGCCCAGTCAATTCTCTTTGGGAGGACCTTGTATGACGGGAGTAGTATGACCTTTCTGCTGGGCTCAACCCATGGTATGAGCGTTGACTCCCCGTAAGGCCTGAGGTCTTCGAACAGGCGTTTCAGCCGCACAGGCTCCTCCTTGACAAGGTCTACTGATGTGCTTCTACACTCCTGAGAGCCTTGTGCTGTCATGTCAAGTGTGTCGTTGCTGACACGACCGGATATCATCCCACTGTGTGGTTCTTCCACGAAGCTGTCGACGGACTCTGATATCCAGTGGTACCTTCTGGCGTCACTTGTTCTGCTGTCCATCCCCTGTTGGACCACTGCCCAGTTCTGCTTGTCATCGACAAAGAAGACGTGCTGGTACAGCTGGTAGCCATCCTGCACGGCAGCGTTGTCCACCTTTGCAACCATCCGGCTGATGTGACCGAGTGCTGCCCCGTCCATGCCATAGTCATCCAGTGCCCGTAGCTTCTCAGGCGTCTTGAGGGCGGCCATTCCCTTGCCTCCGACTGCTATCATCTGGTGTTGCTCGAAGCCCAGCACGGACTTCAGTACGCCACATGTGACAGTGGTGGATCCGGAGCTGTCCCAGTCATATCCGAGCACATTGGAGAGTGCCTGAAAGTACACCGGGTCTGAGAGTCTTCTGAGGAGTTCAAGAGTCCCATACTCATCCACTATGAACTCGCAGATGGCACTGGCCATGGGCATCATTCTCTTCACAAGCCAGTGGGGGGCCTTCCCCGGATGCAGCTTCAGGTCTGCGATGCCTGCTCTCTTCACGTAGGATCGCTCCAACCAGACTCATTGCCAGATGCATAATAAGCCCAACAGATGACCGAGACTACTATGCAGCTTGGCATGTGCTGACTCGATTCTAGCATGTGCTGGAACAGACTGCGAAGAGGTGGGACTGGCTGCATTCCTTTCATCTCCAGCCTCTCCATGACTTGGTACCGTTCTGCTCATTGAGGTCGTCAGTCCTATCATTTGAGTCAGTTGTGCACGGCCATGGACTGACTCAATCACATCTGCAGTTTCTCACTGCCCTCTCGTATCGAGAGCGGACTCATGATCGCCCTGTTCTCCGCGATGAAGCTTCTCACAGAACCCGGGCTCCTCTTGCTGAGCTCTCTCAGCACCCATCCCACGGCCTTGGCCACGAAGAACTGCCGGTCAGCTAGGTGTGGTCTCAGGGAGTCCACGATTCTGGGGACATTGTCCTCACTGAAGTTGCGCTTGAGTGACATATACAGGTATGGAAGTATGGTGGCTCTGCGCCGCCAGAAGTTCTCGCTGTTGCGCCACTCTGCCACCGTCCTCTCCACATCTGAGCTTCTCATCACCAGCCTGCCCAGTCCCTCAGTACACATCGGGTCGACCAGTGCCCATGTGTCAACATCATCAAGCCAGTCCGATACGAGTGCGAGACCTATCTCCGGATCTCCACGTCTGGCGTAGGACTGCAGTATTACTATAGCAGCTCGTCTTGCCTCATATACAGGCACCGACCAGAGCTGCGGCATCAGTTCAGCAAGTTCCAGATGTGACATGCCCTGTGTATGTCGTTTCGTGATAGCCGCTATGGCGGGAATCTTCAGGCCAAAGAACTCCAAGCTCGACGTCTTCAGGTATCCCGCGAGTACTTGGGCCTGCTTCGTGTCGCCCTCACTTCGCAGGTCCTCAACTATGGCCATCCACCGAGCGTCTGCCAATGTCCATTCGACCAGCTTTCCCACGTATGTCAAGTCTTTTATCGTTTGGCCGGGATGTATCGGTGTCCGAATCTCACGCCCCGGACGAGGATTCATCACATGGAGAATCTTGCCAAGGCCGACTGGGACGACCCTCAGAGAGTCAAGGGTCTCATAGACTCCTACACAGAAAGATACGGCGAAGTCTTCTGGAGTGCTCTTCTCCATGTACTGGGTTCGAGAAGGAGGGACACCGTTGTCGAACTGGGATGCGGCCCGGGTCTGTTCTTGGTGGACGCAGTGGGGCGCCTTGGGTCCAGCTTCGTCTATGGGCTTGACGCAAGCCAAGAGATGCTTGCTCGCGCAAGGGACTTCTTGAGGCAGGTCCTTCCCGAGGACCGCTTCCGTCTTGTAAGAGTTGACTTTGACACTGAGTCCATCAGTGTGGGCTCCCCGGGCGCAGACCTCTGTTTTGCAGGTTATCTGCTTCACGAGGTGGCCAATCCTGTTGGTCTCCTAACCCAGACTGCGGCCCTTCTTCGGCCGGAAGGTGCTTGTGCAGTCTTCGACTTTGTCTCGGGTGATGAGGAGGGTTTCGTCAAGGCCATGGTTGGACGTGGCGTTTCCGAGGAACACGCTCGAAGAAGGTATCCTCACATGTGTAAACACAGTCTTGAAGACTTGACAGATGTCTTCAGTCGGTCAGGCTATGCGTCCATAAGTCATGTATTGGCAGATGGTTTTCGTGCCATCGTTGTTGGAGTACGATCCCGGTCACAGCGTGTGGAGGCGTCCAGCGTTTCCAATACACACAGTAGTCGTCGCAGCTCTCCATGGGCGCATGATGACTCAGAGGTGAAGTGCCCCTCGTGTCAAAGCACGAAGGTCTTCAGGGTGCTGGACAGATGGGCCCTCTCACGTGGAGTTCAGGTGTTCCAGTGCACTTCATGTGGGAGGAAGTTCTATGAGCGGGGAGTTGATGACTACCAACCGACATTCTGATGTGAGCGCCACCATGTCACTCAGTCATAGCAGGAGCGGATACTAAGGCGTTGAGCAACAGCGGCAGGATGCTGCGTTATCCCTTTTCAATGGAGGCGCGCAAGGCATCAGTCGCAGTAGCCAGAGACTTGCGCGTACTCACTGACTTGCTACGCCTTGAGAGCAACGAGTACATCGTGGAGGCTGCGGAAAACCGAGTGCTCGCTGCATTGGATCAGAGGGAGATTCCTCTGGTCGACACAGGCGACCCTCGAGACTTCCTCATCTACACCACTGCAAGACTCATAGTTGAGTGGATTGGTGTCCCTCGCCTCATCGAGTACCAAGCTGAGGCCGAGTCGAAGTCGGTGAACAGGCACCTGAGCAAGGAAACCGATAGGTTCGTCATGGACCTGTGTAACACCTCGTTTGGATGGCATGTGCGGACCATTGAAGACCGTGCGAAGCTCTCCCGTTGGCTGGTCGGATATGAGATGGAGATACGATTTGAGGACTTCCTCCAAGTGGCTCCGGACTTTCACGACGTCTCATGGAAGATGGCTAATCGTCCAGTTCACGGAGGGTGGGTTCCCATCAGGCGCTCAGAGCTCGACCGGTTGATATCTGGCAAGTTCAAGAAGCTCATACTCGGGAGTTCCTTGGAAGTACCACCAATCTCGGACAGACTTGCTCTTGCCGTCCAGCGAATCGAGAGCGAGATGAAGTTGAAGATGCCGACTCGCGAGCCCTGGCGGCCCACAGAAACCACTGTATCCGCCCTGCCGCCGTGCATAGCCCAGATCTATGAGGATGCTGTGGCTGGGAGGAGCCTGTCGCACGAGCCACGTTTCACACTGGCCGCCTTTCTGCTGAGGATTGGAATGAGTGAAGAGGACGTCACGGGGGTCTTCCGGGCATCATCGGACTTCGTGAAGAGCCTTGCAGAATATCAAGTCCGGCACATCAAGGGCAAGAATGCGGGAGAGGGCTACACTCCGCCCGGTTGTCGTAAGCTTCAGGGTAGTGGACTGTGTCCCGTCTATCTGGGCAACAGGTTCGACCCACTATGTGAGTATGTGAGTCATCCTCTGGCGTTCTATGAGACGCGTGCGTGGGAGATTTCAAGGGATGTCAAGGACCACTCGTGGTATGGGAGGAAGCGCAAGAAGCTTCAGAGCCTCCGTTCCACTTAGTCTGTACCTAGAAGGTGTTTCTTGAGTAGTAGTATAGATACTCCTGAGCGTATCCTGCATATCTGCCGAAGTACGCTCTGGCCGCCTCGGACTTCTTGGCATATGACTTCCCACTCTGTGTGAAGATCCCGTAGTGTTTCTGTATGACCCTTTCAATCCAGACATCTATCGGAAACGCCTCCAGATGTCCTAGGGCGAACAGGCAGACACAGTCGGCGACCTTATCACCGACTCCATAGAGGCGCTTGAGTTCGGTATGCGCCTCCTCGTAAGGAATCTGGCACAGACCTGATAGCATTACCTCTTCCCTGACGATAGACATTGATGTTCTTGCAATGAACTCCGCCCGCCAGTCAAGACCCAGCTCTCTGAGTTCGTCCGGTGGAATCCCCGCGAGGCGTTCTGGTCCAGGCATCCCATGGAACTCGGTATCCATCAGTCGGTAGACAGGTCCATACCTGCGTCTAATCTCCTGACATGTCTTCCTGATATTGGGAATGTTGTTCCGTATTGAGCAGAGGAATGATATCAGGCAAGGAAACTCGGGGTCCTTGACGACTCTGAGTCCGGGCGCGTACTGTATTGCCCGCCTCATGAGTTCGTCTTTGCAGACCTCTCCTTGTATCTGGTCGAGTGGGTCCGAAAGGCGTAGCATCTCAGTCAGAGAGGTCTCATTGAGCTGCGATGAGCTGTCAAAGAATAGAGTGTCTCCCTTCTGTTGGACATAGACACACTGACCAACATCTGCATTCACATATCCTTCACCATGCTTCTGCCAGCAGAATGTCTGTCCACACTCCATGGAGTCGCTGAGATTAAAGTCCCGTGTCCTGAGTTTCTGCATCGACCATCGTGACAGCCTGTTCTAGAAATGAGCATTATGCTTGATGGTCTGCAGCAGCTGGACTGAGGTTGCTCTTGTGGACTATACTGTGCAGTGGTCATGTACTGCTTCATGCCACATCGAGCCTGAAATCACTCAAGACTCCTATCGAATCACAGGGAGCGGATTGGTCCCAGTGTTGCCATCTGAGCAGAAGAGAATCCTGTGCCCAGTTGCACAACTAATAGTGCACTGTCATTCGGTCACAGCTGTCTCTTGACCTAATTCTGTGAGCAGGTAGCGGCGGTGCTTGAGGAACCCAAAGACTGCTATCAGACTCAGTATGACCAGCAGGCCGACTGGTGCCATCTGATTGACCCAGTGGTTTCGCGGGTCCCAATCGATTGAGTCTGCAATCCCGTCATTGTCCGTGTCCGCACTGTTCGGCAACAGGCAGTATTCGACTTCGTATGCGTCACTCCAACCATCAGAGTCAGTATCACGGGCGAGTGGATTGAGGCCATTAAGCACTTCGAAGAGGTCATTGAGACTGTCGCCGTCCGAGTCTGGCGCGAGCGGACTCAGTCCCGCCTGTATTTCGAATCCGTCTTCGAGTCCATCTCGGTCTGTGTCTTTGTCCAAGGGACTCGTGAAATACGCATAGTGCTCATCGTAGTCTGAGAGTCCATCTCCATCCGTGTCACTCAGAACTGGACTGGTACCCAGTTCCATTTCGAATCCGTCCTCAAGACCGTCATTGTCAGAGTCCGAATCCACGAGACTCGAACCCGAGCTGTATTCGTCATAGTCTGACGCGCCGTCCGAGTCACTGTCACTCGAAGTCGGGTCCGAACCGTACCACAACTCGAAGGAATCGGTCAGGAAGTCTCCATCAGTGTCCTTGTTGTAGGGATCGGTCCCTCTCGAGAACTCATACAGGTCTGAGAGGGTGTCACCGTCGCAGTCCATGATGAAGGTGGTTTCAACTGTGATGTTTGCTGATGTCGTTCCCATGTTCACAAGCACAATCTCATACTCATCAAGCTGGGTGCATAGGTATTTCATCTTCAGTAGCCCCCCAGTCCCTGACCTAGAATACAGGTCGGTTGTTGTGCCAGCCTTTCGAATCTGCCCTCTGACTGTCTGATTGCCGGACCATGTGGCCGTCACGTTGATGTAGCTCGTGTATGTCATCTGGTGCCGTTGTGAGACCCCAATGCCTGCAGCAAGAACGATATCATTCCTGAAGGATGGGGCTGCGCCTGACCCAAGTGATCCCACGTATGCGACCACACAGCTTATGCAGGCCACAGCCTCTCTAGCCTTGTCGTATTGAAAGTAGGCGTAGTCGAAAGTGTCGACTATGCTCCCACTAATGCCGTCAGGCCAGTAACCTTGTGTGACATGAACTGCAGGAATACCCACTGCCCACATCTCTCCTGCAAGAGAATTCATCCCGAATGCGTGGTCTTGCGTGTACTGGAATCGAGCAGTCCCATAGGTCTCTGACAGCATTACCATCAGGTCTGTGATCCACTCAGACTCATAGTACTGACTGGAGGACAAACTCCTCACGAATATCTTGGTCCCATGGACGTAGGTCACTCGATTGAACAGCAGTCTGTCAAAGGTGAGAGCGAAGACAACGGGTATCTGTTGTTCGTCAAGCCACTGAACAATCGCATGACTCCCGAGGTCTTGGCTCGAGTCCCGCCTACCGGCACTGTTCAGTATGTAGTACACATCACAGTACAGCGTCAGATTGTTCAGCAGCCGTGCAGTCTCCAAGACCGCTGCCACGCTGGCCCCCACATCATTTGCGCCCGGACAGTCCACTTCAGTGTCAATTACCCCCGAGACTATGACTGCTCCGCGCTTATGCATTCCGATGCCGGTGGCGTTTTTCACGGCGACAAGGCTCTTGTACGGAGTGATCTGTCTGAAGACAAGTGTGCCTCCGGTGATTGCTTCAAGTGTGTTGTTCGCCCATGCCCACGCTGACATCAGGTTGCTTGAAGGGGTTCCAGATGACGTCCAGACGCGAGATGGAAAGGTCGTGGAGAGACTGGCGACCCAACTCTGGATGTTCGATGTGGAGGCATTGCTCCAGACTTGACTCCACACGCTTCTGATTTCCACATGGTTCGTGTCCGCCAGCAACGCTCTGTCAAACACTGAAGCTGCTGGCCCATGGTTTCCAGTGCTCGGTACTGTCGCACTCTGGACCGTTGGTGCGACGAGCATGACCATGATGCATATGACAAGAAGGCACCCGTTGTTGGCAACCTCGTGAGACTTCTGCGTTGTCATTGCGTTTCACTCCAATCGTAGCTTCTCTTCTTGCGAACAAGCCATCCAAGAAGCGCAATGCCTCCTATCAACCCGCCGAGGTGTGGTAGAACAAAGAGCCAGTGTTCGGTGGGCATCCAGTCGAGGTAGTCCGGCAGTAGGTCCCCATCCGAGTCAGTGTTGTCTCCCTGCATTCCCATCTCCACTTCTCGCAGGTCCTCTATGCCGTCACCGTCTGTGTCTGTGGAGTGAGGACTGAGGCCATTGAGCACTTCAAAGAGGTCACTGAGACCGTCATCGTCTGTGTCCCGGTTCATAGGGTCGCTGCCATGGAACAGCTCCAGACCATCCGTTAGCCCATCTCCGTCCGTATCGTGGTCTAGAGGGTTCAGTCCCATATCCAACTCGGTCTTGTCTTCAACCCCGTCTTTGTCGGTGTCCTTTGATATGGGTGATAGACCCATGCCAGTTTCAAATCCGTCCGACAGGCCGTCACCGTCCGTGTCTGTCATGAGTGGGTTGGACCCGTACAGCACTTCAATGCCATCAAGGACCCCATCCTTGTCGGAGTCTGGGTTTCTCGGGTTGGTCCCGCAGCTGCGTTCTTGGGCATCATTCAGCCAGTCAGCGTCCGTATCAGCAGCAATGGCATCCGTATTCAAGGCGAATTCTTCGGTGTCGTCCAGAGTGTCAGCGTCAAAGTCCTGTGGCGCGCTAAAGGCGTATGTGAACACTGCTGTGGTGTTGCCAAGATTGTCCACCATGAAGTGATATTGACCGGGTTCAGGTATCTTGTACTGGAGGCTGAGCGAGTAGCCACTTCCGAGCTGGGAGTGGAGCGTAACCCCTTCAGGCGATACTATCCTGAGCCTGATGTTTGGCTCACCGGTCCAGCTCAGTTGAAGGATGAGTGTGGAGGGCGCTGTCAGTGGCATTGTCCTGTTACGGGTGGTTGCGCGAGGCAGGGAGATTCCGCCTTCGAACCTGAGTGTGTCTCCGGTATTGACTTTGCCAAGATACCAGACAATTGAAGCCACAATCCCAGTCGCCTCTGTCAATTGAGCGTAGGAATACGTTACCACATTCCAGCTGTCATATTCTGATCCCGAGATGCCTTCATATTCCATCTGTCCTATAGAGAAGGATGGGATTCCCTTGGTAGCTCCATCATATGCGCCCGACTTGTAGAAGAAGAAGTTGTCCGGATTCCTGTCTACCGTCATCTTTGCACCGGATAGCTCAGAAACTCTAAGCGCAAGGTCACGACCGAACTCTTCTGCTCCATACTCTGAGTTGTAGTATGACCTGATTGCAATCTGGCTCACCTCCAGCCTGTTGAGCAGGAGCGAGAACCAAAACAGAGCTGCAGGCGGCCGCCCATCTTCATACAGCATCTTCAGAACCTCCCTGACTCCGAGGTTCCCAAGTTCTCCAGTGGCATAGTATCCAGTGATTGTGTTTGTAAGCACGAAGAGGACATCATTAGTAAGGCTGTAATCACTGAGCACTCTTGCGACTTCAAGCACTGCTGCCACAGATGCACCATAACCGTTGGCTCCCGGAGAGTAGGGCGAGGCAATGGTCCCAACGACAAGGATGGGGGCATTGTTTGAGGCCGTGCCCTTCATCTCACACACGAGGCTTGACTGATTTCCCCAGCGCTCAAAGTGGAGCTCTCCTCCTGAGATTCCTGCAATCTTCTGGTCTACGTATTCCCATGCTGCTCTGAGAGCATCTGAAGGTGCCTTGTCGAGTGGATACCATATCCTTCGTGGGTGGTTGAGGGAAAGCTCCCTGACTGTGTCCTCGAGACGGTCGATGTCCACTGCTTCGAATATCTCCCTCTGAATCTCATCAACATTGACCACAAGACTTGGGACTGCTACACCGACGGGCGTGAGGGCAGTTTCGTTCCAGACCTGTTTGTCAGACGTCACAAGACTCGGAGCCCATGCAACTAGCAGAAGCAAGAAGACAATTGCTGTGAAGCAGGTCCGTCTTGGTCGCATAGGTTGCGCTGGCTGATGTGACATTCATTAACCTTTTGACCTACGCCTACATCTCATGGTCGCTCAGTTCCGAGAACGCTATTGCGTGATCCAAGATCATGTTCACAATCTCGTCAACCTGATCGGGGCTCAGCAGTCTTGCAGTGGTCGCCGCCCAGTGGGGTTTCACTCCCTGACTTCCTACGAATGCAACTATCGACTCTGTTTCGACAGGAGAGGTCTCGCCGTCATCGTCAGACACGCACCAGACCTTAGGTATGGCACTCTTCTTCATTCCCTCAATGAGTATGAAATCGATGTCTGCAGAGAGCAGTTCGGCAAGAGGTCTTCTGACGCAGAAGCTGACAGTGGTAGTGCTTGGACCTAGCAGTACCGCCATATGCGACCCTGCTTTCAGGTGCCGGTAAGTGTCAGAGCCTACCGGAGGGAGGACATTCTCTCTCGAGCTCTTGACAGTTGCGACACGGTAACCCTTCCTACACAAGACTGGAATCAGGCTTTCAATGAGCGTAGTCTTCCCGGAGTCTGAAAACCCTGACACGCCAAAGACGCGTGGACTCCTTGTCATCTGGTCTGTGTGTTCTCCTGAGGCTCAGTGCTGCTTCCGACACAGGTATATGTCGGATTGCTGGGCGACGAGGCTGTTGCTCTCTTAGCAACCTTAAAAATCGCATCAGCGTGCGATGACCCCGGAGAAGGCACCTTTGGAACCAGATACTGACCTTGCAGTTGAGTGTCACGAAGTCTTCAGGGAGTTCCAGGATGGCTCGAGAGTGATCAGCGTACTCAAGGGTACAAATCTCAAGGTGCGCCGGGGCGAGTTCATAGCTATTGTCGGTGCCTCCGGCTCGGGCAAGACAACTCTTCTGAATCTGATTGGTGGTCTGGACCGACCGACCCGCGGTCTGATTCGAGTGGATGGTGTGGACATTACGAGTCTCGATGACGAGCGGATGTCGGAGATGCGCCGTGACAAGATAGGTGTCCTGTTCCAAGACCAACATCTCCTGCCTGTGCTCACATCCCTTGAGAACGTTGAGGTCCCCATGCTTCTGAAGGAGATTCGTGCCAAGAAGCGTCATGCACGTGCAATGGCATTGCTCAAAGCAGTAGGGATTGATCATAGGGCCTATCACATGCCGCATGAGCTGTCCGGTGGAATGCGATCCAGAGTTGCTCTCGCCCGTGCTCTTGCTAATGACCCCGCCGTTCTGTTGTGTGATGAACCGACTGGTGACCTAGACCACAAGACCGGTGGCGAGGTCATACGACTCATGCGCGACTTGGCGAAGAAGGACAACCGAGCTGTGCTTGTCGTTACTCATGACCCTGAGGTTGCCCGTATGGCAGACAGAGTCATGTTGCTCCGGGATGGTCAGCTTGTTGAGGAACTTGTAAGCGAGTTCTTCCGCCACAGCGGCGTGGACGTTGACTCAGAACGAGCAGCAGATGGCAATACCAATCCAGACGCATAGGAGCAAACAGGAATGGGGCGAGGCGAACACAAGTCGAATGGTCATCGAGGCAACAGGCTGTATGCTCTCTCATATGCGATGGGCTCGCTGAAGTCATATCCTTTCCGTGCTCTTAGTCTAGCGCTCACACTCAGCCTTGGACTGTCTCTTGTTGGCTCCGTGCTGATATGGGCTGATACTGGCCTCCAAGTGAGCGTCGACGAGTTCTTTGACAGCACTTCATTCCAGATGGCAATCGAGGACGATGTGGGAATGACAGAAATGGTTGATGCCGCCGAGGCATTTGTGGCGTCCAACCAGTTCATCCAGAGCACACATCGCGTCTACTCCACTGTCGGCCTAGTGTATGGCACTCATCTGCCTGACAGTACTGAGTACGGTCTTGCAGAACCAGTCTACACCGACGGCATCAAAGACTGCGAGGTCATGTTCGTGGACAACGAGTTCCTCACGAGTGCCGCTGCTGAATTCAGCATAGAGGGGCGATTTGAACTCCACACAGGGGAGGTTCTTGTCTCACGTCAGTTCGTGAGCTACGTATATGAGGTCTTTGGCACTATCTTGACAGTCAACTCCACAATTGACATTGAAGTCCTTGGAAGACGACCCATTGGACTGGTTGGTACCATAGGCAATATGCAGCGCACAAGTCTTGAGCAGCTGAGGGTAGTGGGGCTCTACGAGATTGAAGGACACCAGTCCATAATGGAACGCATACTGCCCTCTATCGTCCGGGACAACTATGACTATGTTCACTTCAGCACCCCTGTGCTTGGCATCCGCGACAGCATCATGGTGTTGTCCGACGCAATGGACATCAGCCAGATCTCTGAGGAGGGATTCTTTGGTGCACAGGCCTTCATTCGTGCCTCTTCGACAGCACTCACTGCGGCGGGAGTCCAGATGATATCGGAAACCCTCCTGACCCTAAAGGCCCGCATAGAGGAACAGTTCCGTGTAAATGTGGAAGGACTTGAGGAGATTCTGCATCTCCAGAACGTGGTGAACGCCTACATTTCCAATACCGCACTTGGCGTCCTCAACCTGCCTGTGTTCGTTCTTGCACTCTTTCTTTCTGTCTTTGCGGCAGACACATTCCTGGCGACCAGAGCAGTCGAGATCAGTGCCCTTCGTTCCAAGGGCGCCAGCTCAACGCAAGTCTATGGCATCTTCATCTCAGAGGCATTCGTCGTGGTCCTCACCAGCATTGGTCTTGGTCTGTTTCTAAGTGTATTCACCGCTGCTCTGATTTCCTCTGCGACCGGCTATCTGATGTTCGACTGGAGTCTGTATGAGTATTACCTTGCTTCAACTGTCTTGAAACCCTCTACAGTCCTGCTTGCGATTGCAGTCTGCATTCTGCCACCTCTCCTGCTCATTCTCAACTCGGCACGCAAAGCTGCCATGATTGAGATTGGCAGCATGCTCATGGACAAACCAGAAGAGCCAATCCAAGGTGGAGAGGCTCATAGGTTCACCATTGGGTCTTCCATTGTCCTGTTGGTGATGGTTATCGGAGCCGCCCTCTATCTTCCTGCCAACCCCCTCGTTCTCATTATGGAGTTGTCTTTCGGTACTGCGGCTTGGTTTTTCATGGCTTACAATGGTTCTCGCTACACTAGAGAGGCCTTCGCAAGAGTCTCCGCACGACTCGCCTTCATTCTGGGTGAAAAGTGCACAGTTGCTGCAAGCAATCTGAGGATGCGCCGGGGAAGAATCGTTCCTCTGATGGTAGTCCTTGTACTGACTCTCTCGTCAACCATTGCTTTCACAGTACAGGTGGAGAGTTTCCAGACTGACCTTCGACATGAAGTGGACTACGCTATCGGCGCAGACATGAGGGTGGCCTCCACTCCGAGGCCTTTTTCCTTCAGTGACGTGATTGAGGCGTATCCGGGGGTCAATCTGGCTACGCCTGTCCTATCAACCTTCGCACAGACGGGCTCAGAGAAGATCACCATCGAGGGCATCGATGCTCTGGAGTACTCCGTCATAGCACACTTTGACTCAACCAGTTTTTATGGGAAGTCCCCGGTCACTGTGCTGTCACGACTTGCACAGGTTCCCAATGGCATAGTGTTGAGCGCACGTCATGCCCAGCTCTTCAACAGGACCGTGGGTGACTCCTTGACCCTGCTGGTGGGCGGCAAAGGTCTATCGGTCCCTGTCACCTTCGAGGTTGTCGACTTTGTATATAGCTGCCCGGGCTTCGGATATGCTTCCAAGGATGACATGCCGGTATCAGCATGGGGGGCAGGCTTTGGATACCAAGCACCTCTCTCCGGCTTTGCCCTTACTAACATCGAGTTCCTCGCAGGGCAGACCTCGCTTGATACAGCCTCTCTATTCTTGGTGGACCTTGCGTGCATTACCAACCATTCTCTTCTCGTCCGAGGACTGAGCGACCTCCCAGGAGTGAACTCCGTGACCTCTCGTTCTTTCAACCTCAAGTCCGCATCATTCGGCACCGCCCTTTTCCTGAGCACAGTTGAGGGACTGTCCTCCATTGGGTTTGTGATGTCATTGGTGCTCAGTATGTTTTCGCTCACACTGTTCCTAGGTTCGATAGTTGGTGAGCGAACACGCGATTATGCAATCCTCCGAGCTGTTGGCAGTTCCAAGAGGCAGCTGACGCGATTGGTTTTCTCTGAGTTTACGGGTGTAGTCGCAGCGTCACTCACTCTGAGTGTCCTCCTCGGGACAACGTTTGGATACGTACTGAGTGTGGTGGTGTTCTCGATGAGTCCATTCTCAAGGGCTCTCGAACCGCTCATAGTGTTCCCCGTCGGATTCTTGACAGCAGTGCTGCTTACAGAGATGTGCGCGATGATTGTAGGAGCCTACTTCCCTGCAAGAAGGGCGTCGAAGACAGACCCCGCGATAGTCCTGAGAAATCTATGAGGTGAGCAGAGCAGCCATGGGTGACTCATTGACGCTTTTGAAAGGCAACAACTTGTGGGCAATCAGCTACATGATTTCCTCACTGAAGAACTATCCTGTTCGGAACATGGGTATAGCGCTGGTATTGGCAATCGGTATCACCCTGCCCACCAGTGTCTTCATCTGGACTGACTCGGGCACGAATATCGCCGTAGAGGAGTTCTTTTCGGAGAACCTGTACCAGCTATCAGTCAGTCCCAAGAGCGGTCAGAGCTATGAGTCCTCCCAAATGGCCGACGCACTGAACGCCGCGTTGGGTAGCCCCCTAGTTGAGCGGGCTGACACCATCGCATCAACTGTGGGGATACTTCAAGGGCAGTCAATTCCCGAGTGGGCCTATTACGACATGCATGCTACTAACTATGCCAACCGACTGAAGGACATGCGTGTGGTTCTTGTGACGAACGAACTGCTTGCTGTATGGTCCTCCCACATTCCCCATGAAGGCCAGTTCTCGCTCAACCTGAACGAAGTACTGGTATCTGAGCAGTTTGTTGAATACACCAAGCAGGTCCACAACCTGACCATCACTGTGGGCAGCACCATTGACTTTGATCTACTCCCTCATCCCGGTGCGGACGGGGTTTCAGGTACTCCCTACTCCACAGGCATGGTGGAATACAAGGGCCTCCTCGTGGTCGGGACATATCGACCCAAGACCACAGTCGACTTACTTGCACAGGCTCTGCCGTCAATATCCCGAAAGAACTGGGACCCCATGAGCTTGTATGCAGAGCCGGTTCTCGGTCAAGCGGACTCGATAATGATGCTCGAGGAGCGCGCAGGACAGGCGGTTGTAACCGACGTGCGCAACCGAGGCTTCTTTTCGCCTGTAGGTTTAATCAGAGCCTCGACGAGCGGTCTCATGGCCCACGGAGCGGCAAACATCGGCAAAGTGCTTGAGTCGCTGAAGACACAACTGGAACTGAACTACAGCCGCATCAACATAAAGGGCCTTGTCTTCGTCTGGCAGCTCGTCGACCATGTCAACACCTTCCTCCAGAGTCAGATACTGACCATAGTCGTCTTCCCTGTTCTAGTCATGAGTCTGATGTTGACGGTCTTCACCTCTGAAACCTCCGTGTCAAGGAGAAAGGGCGAGATTAGCGCTCTGCGGTCAAAGGGTGCGTCCTTCAATCAGGTCTTTGCAACCTTCATGTGGGAGTCAGTGTTTCTTGCCCTCCTTGGGCTTCTTCTTGGCGTGGGTCTCGCCATCCTGTTTGCGCCTCTGATTGGATCCTCGGTCGGTTTCCTTGTCTTCGACCTAGGGCTATACGCTCTGTATGTTTCGCATCTGAGCATACCCCCGATTGCTTTGGTCATAGCCTCTGTGATTGCGGTGTGCCTTCCTGGCGCATACCTCCTCCATGTGGCACGCAGAATCGATGTCTCCGAGGTCGGTCAACCAACAGAAGAGACTGTTGATGCAGCGACCGAGGCTGGCACACTCTCAAGATACTCCCTTGGTCTGGGGTGCATATTAGTACTGCTCATTGTACTTCCCAGTGTCCTCAATCCCGTTGGTCCTGCTGCAATAGGGGAGATTCTCCTCGCGACCATCCTCCTCTTTGTCGCTTCATATGTGGGTTCAAGAGCGATGCGGCTTGTCACTGCGCGAATCTCCTCAGGCACAAGTTTCCTACTTGGAGAGAAGAGTCTGTACATGAGCCAGAGTCTGAGAAAGCGCAAGGGCCAGTTCATTCCGCTGATGGTCATCCTCACACTGACACTCACGACCACTTCGATGATGCTGGTGCAAGCATCAAGCTTCGAGAGCACAGTCCTCTCCGAACTCGGGTACGCAATAGGTGCCGATGCACGAGTTGAGAGCACGGGCTATTCAATCTACTACAACGACTCTCTAATGCAGTTCCCAGGAGTGTTCAGAATCACCCCAGTCATTGAGACATGGGCTATGGTGGGCTCGAACACTTTCAATCTCGAAGGTGTCGATGCTCATCTCTACTCCCGAATCGGAGTATTCTCTGCTAGTAGTTTCGTCAGTGGTACGCCCACAGAGGTGCTCACAGAACTGGCTGAGACGCCGCAGGGTATAGTCATCAGCAGCCACTACTCCCGCCTGTGGGACAAGAGTGTTGGGGATGTGATCACTGTCTCCTATGGTTCCCCCCTTGGAACAGTCACACGCCCCTTCACAGTCGTAGGAGTCATGAACAGTGCACCCGGGTTTGGGCTTGCGTACACTGGAGATGCAGCGGGAGTGACGTTTGCATCTCAGTTCGGTTTTCAGGTGGACAATGAGGGTTTTGCCTTGGTCAACCTTGACCTCCTATACGAAGAAGGCCACTTGGAAGAGCCCAAATTCTTCCTTGTCGATTCGGTGGCGAATTCGGACATCTCGCAGTTTGTATCCACAGTGGGACAAATGAGAGGTCTCAAAGTGTATACGATTGAGACCTATGACCTGGCCAGCCAGTCATATTCAGTCCGGCTGTTCCTATCGGGCATACAGGGTCTCACAGCAGTTTCACTTGTCCTGTGTGCTTCAATGGGTCTGGCCTCTATCACGCTCTTCTTGGGCTCGGCTGTGATTGAACGGAAGCAGGAATACGCCCTCTTCAGGTCTCTAGGCGCAACAAAGAGTCAAGTGGTCTCGATGGTGTTTGGCGAGTTCGCTGGGTCTGTTGTTGCTGCAATTGGCGTCAGTGTATTCCTTGGGGCCGTGTTTGGTTACGTCATGTCTCTGTTGACCTTCGGGATATCTCCCTTCTTCCCGATTGTCGGCACGACTCTGACCTTCCCGGTCTCTGTGATGGCCGGCGTGTTGATGCTGGAGAGCATTGCACTCTTGGGAAGTACACTAATCCCTGCCATGAGGGCAAGCAGTGTCGATCCTGCTGTTGTCCTGAGGAACCTGTAGGAGGACTCTGGTTGAATGAAATCCACTGCTCAATAGGCTTATCAAGGGTCCACATAAGGAGGCTGAAGAACCCCGAATGGTGACAAGTGAAGAGCTTGATTTGTACTCCGACTTTCCCGATGACGTCGTAGTCAGCGTCAGCAACTGCTACAAGATCTACAAGACCAACGAGATTGAGGTTGTTGCTCTCAGCGGTGTTTCATTGCAGGTCCTCGAAGGCAAGATAATGTGCGTTGTTGGACCAAGCGGGTCGGGCAAGACAACATTGACAAACATCATTGGTGGCATTACGAAGGCCACTGTCGGGAAGGTCTACTGGGCCAACCTTCGGACGGACATCACTAAGCTGAGTGAGAGAGTACTCACAGAAGCGAGACGCTCGTTCATCGGGTTCATATTCCAAATCAACAACCTTCTGCCACATCTGAATGCATGGCAGAACGTCGAGTTGGCAGCACGTATCGCGGGCGTACCCCGAGAAGTCAGAAGAGACCGCGTTGACAGACTGATCCGGCTCGTGGGGCTCGAAGAACGGCAACGAAACAAGGCCACAACTCTGAGCGGGGGAGAACGGTCGCGTGTGGCGATTGCCAGTGCGCTCGTCAACTTGGTCGACTCCGAGGGAAAGGGTCTCGTACTTGCTGATGAGCCCACGGGTGATTTGGACCCCGAGACTGCAGAACGCATCCTTGAGTTGTTCAAAGAGCTGAACGAGACTCTCGGGACATCCTTCTTCATTGTCACTCATAGCCAGCAGGTCGCCTCCAAGGCGGACATCACAGTTGAGATACGCGATGGAATACTCTCTGGCTTCCACAGGACGGGCATTGACCTTGAGACTCTGGGACTGACAAGAATCGTCAAGCTCGACAGCAACTCACGGCTCCCGATGCCGGTGGACTTGTTAGAAAAGGCTGGGAATCCCAGTGAGTTCCGGATAAGCTTCGAGGACGGGCGGTTCATTCTCGTCCCTCAGAAGGGCGACATCGTGGACGACATTCGAGTGAGGCAGAAACGAATCTGCCGGGTCTGCGGAGCGGAGATTCCGCAGGGAAGCTACATCTGCAACAACTGCGGCTCGACCATATGAGCTGTCTGCATAGATGGGCCATCAGAACCTACCTGACGGGAACATGAGAGTCCCGTTTCTTGGCAATGCTGACGAGCTGTTCGATGCAGCACAAGTGCGCCATCAGTCTTCGAAAGTCCCTCCTCAGAGCTCTGTTCACATGCACCCTGCGGTGTTCCAGCTCGTCTTCGAGAAACGCACAGAGTTCTTGACCTTCGTCATCAAAGTCCGTGAGGATTAGCACCTCGCCTTGCGGACCGACGCTCTCTACGACTTCATCTATCAGAGCGAGTCTTGACAGTCCCCGGTGGACCCGTATCATCTTCCCGCTTATTCCAAGTTCTCGCAGCGCACTCTCGTCTCTCCTTCCCTCGACGATGACAACCAGATCTGACTGGTGCCTTCCGACTCTCCAAATGAGTTCTAGGAGTTCTCTTTCATTCTTCTCTAACCACTTGTCACCGGGTCTCGTTTCAGGACTCTGGTCTTCTCTCTCAGTCAAGTCCGTCCACCAGTACCGTTCTTTGTTAGTTGGACGAGGTTGGACGCAGGAGTCTTGTCACTACCAGGATACGGCACTGGGGTCACTCCTTGGGGTCTCATGAAGTGTCAAGTCGACCTCTATCTCTGTGATTCCATACGATGTATATAAGCGCCATGCAGTCGTGTCCAAGACTGTGTGACTCAACAGCTGCAGCAAACCCATACTCAAGGAATGACTGCAACTTTCATCGACTCACCAGATGCCATTATCTCGAGCGCCTTGTTCACGCTCTCAAGAGGCATCTCGTGCGATATCAGTATGTCTGGGTTGACTTCTCTGGATATGATTAGTCTGAGCGCCTGTTCCACATGGCGAGGGGTGAGATGGAACACGCCCTTGATTGTCAACTCTCCATAGTGAAATCGCTCTGTGTCAACTTGGAACTTTGTGCCTGACGCTGCACCACCAAACAGGACTGTGGTACCTGCATCCCGTGTCATGTGTATGGCCTGTTCCCACGTTGTCGGCAGTCCTACTGCCTCTATGACCACATCGGCTCCATAGCCTGAGGTCTCATCCTTCACTCGCTGGACGACATCCTCCGCTGCTGGGTCAATGACAGTGTCTGCCCCTGCCTTTCGAGCGGTTTCTCTTCTAAGTCTGGAGAGGTCTGCAGCAATCACCGTGGACGCTCCACTCTTCTTGGCCAGCATTATGAGCATCTGGCCTATGGGCCCGGCTCCAATGACCACCACAGTGTCGCCCAGTTGAATGCCTGCTTCTTCGACTCCGTGGACCACGCATGCAAGAGGCTCGGTGAGGGCCGCATCCCTGAAGGAGAGGGAGTCCGGAATCCTGTGTGTATTCCACTTCACGACCGGTGCAGGTACTCTAATGAACTCAGCAAAGGCACCGTTGACGAGAGTCTCTTTTAGCTGCTGACACAAGTTTGGACGGTTGCGCTTGCAGAAGAAACAGGTCCCGCACGGTGCCGAGTTTGTTGCCACCACCCGCATCCCGGGCTCAAGTCCCTTGGTGTCTCCGCGCGTCTCTTCAACCGTACCGGCATACTCGTGTCCGAATAGTGCTGGCGTCTGTCTGATTAGAAGTGGATGCCCCCGCTTGTAGGTCTTGACGTCGGTCCCGCATGTGAGTGCAGTCCCGACTCTCACGAGGATTTCCCCGTCACCGATTGTGGGGACGTCTGTCTCCTCGTATCTGACATCTCCGATGCCATAGTACATTGCGGCCATCATCTTGCGGGACATCGAGCTTGACCTGGTGGAACCCCCCTCTTTCAGCTTAAATCACTTACTGAGCATGTACCATAACGCTTAACCAACTGCAACTCCCTCCTGTCCAGTCGGTGTAGTTCGTTGAAGATGAGGTCTAGGTATCCAGGACGTATCGAGTACGTAGTGTCCTCCAATTGGGATGGACTTACGGGCGGCACCGCACAGACAAGCGGTGGTGGAAGCGTCATCTACGACACTCCAGAGACCTATGGGGGTCGTGGGAAGGGCATATGTCCTGACGAACTGTTTGTCGCTGCGGTTCTTGGCTGTCTTAACAACACCTTTCTAGACTTTCAGCGACGGTTCGAGATGGAGCTGGTCTCGCTCGATCTCGCGGGCAAAGCAGTCGCGCTGTTCAAGGATGGAGGTTATCGCATCGCGGAACTGACAGTCACTGGTCATGTCGTGGTGGGCGAGGGTGAACTCGAGACCGGCCAGAGGTGCGTCGAGCTCATGAAGGAGTACTGCCATCTGACACGTTCCATCAGTGGTTGTATACCCATTCACTTCGATATCACAGTCACTGAGAGACCCGTCTAGGCGTCAGGGGAACTCCTCGTGTCGCCCATCATTTCTTGAATCCGCTCCATGTAGGCAGTAATGTTCTTCCAGTGCCCGCCCTGAAAGTACACACTGTTGCAGCTCTCGCACAGCCAGAACTTGTCGTAGTGCTCAAGAGTACTCTCGTATACAAGTCCTTTGAGTCGGCTCTTCTCATCCCTCTGGACCTCTGTGAGTCTGCCATTGCACTTGGAGCAACGGGCAACTGAGGGATTCACCTCGGGCCTGATGTGAAACTCACGGAACACACTAGCGACTTCCGCATCGACATCTCCCCTTACCAGCATCGACTTCAGCCCCTGTGATATCGCTCTTGTGTCTAGTTCCTCGTCCGATGTCAGTAGTACCCGATTCTCTTCAGCAGCAAGGGTGAGGAGGTCATCGTCACTCATGTCCGGAGCGTAGTAACAGTCATGCCCAGTCAACCGAAGCCAGAGGGCAATCTTCCCCAGCATGCCATCCGCGACGAATCTCTCAGTTGCGCTCTCCGAAGAAGAGCCTTGCCGCATTCTCTCCCATCACCTTCTCAATCTCCCCGCTGGTGACCTGCTGATAACCAACGTCCAAGAGGGACTCAGGAAGCCGCAGGGATGAAAACAACTTGGTCCACTGACTCAGCGGCATAATGTGCTCAAACAGGGGAAAGTCGCTCCCCCATAACACCCTGTTTGGAAACACCCGTGCTGTCTTCGCCTCTGCTATCATCTGATACAGCTTCAGAGGGATGGTCGCGGCGTGGAACTGCCAGCCACTGACATCTACCCAGACATTGGGATTCTTCATAGCGACCATCAGTGCTTCTTCGGACCAGGGTGTTCCCACATGAGCCAGGACAATGTTCAGTTCGGGGAAGTCCGCAGCGACAGCGTCTACGAAGACAGGTCTCGCGTACTTCACATGTTTGAACCTGGGCGTGAACCCCTGGTGGATGACAATGGGTACTCTGAGGTCTCTTGCAAGTTCGTAGAACGGATAGAACTCTCTGTTGTCGGGGTAGAACCCATTTGGCGGATACATCTTCCATCCTATGCAACCTCTCTCGGTCACCGCGCGTCTGAGTTCCCTGAGGCCTGCCTCGCCTCTTCTCGGATCGATGCCGACGAAGGTGCGAAGGGCGTCATGTCCCGCTATCTCATTCACATGCCAGTCAGTCTTCTCCGACAATGACAGAGGCATCTCTTGATGAATGCCACTGTCTATGGGCAGTATCACCGCTCTCTTGACACCGGCCTCCTGCATCGCTGCAAGAAGCGATGATGCCGGAGAGTCAAGGACTGGGGCAGCCCCAGTTCTCTGTGCTGCGATTCTACGTGCTTCCTTGTCTCTCTCGCTGATTATCTCACTGGTCCATGTATGAACGTGGGCATCTACTATCTGCAATTGCACTCGTTGATGGTGGTGCGGTTCCGTCTTGATTAGTTTTCCTAACCAAGACTGTGGTCCCGCTGCACTGCCTAGCCCTCATTTGATAGCTGTCTTGTGAGTCCCCGGGCCGTGTTCTGAAGTCGTGCAACTGTTTCAGCGTCCACGGTCATCCCACCAATCCCACAATGCCCGTTGTCTTCGTGAAAGTCAGAGCCCCCAGTCTGGATGAGCCCGAGTTCCTCCGCCAGAGACTCAACATTGGTTTGGCTCTTCGCTTCGCCGGGCGCGTACATGTAGTGTGTCTCGACACCCATGAGCCCATGTCTCTTCATCTCCTTCATGAATGCGTATAGGTCTTCCATGTCCAACTGGAGTGGGTGCGCAAGGACTGGCACTGACCCGACCCTCCTCAGTATCGAGATTGCCTCTTCGGTCGTCACCTTCTCTCTGTCCACATATGCAGGTCTTCCCTTCTCAAGGTAGATGTCGAACACCTCATCAATGCTCCCAGCATGTCCTGCTTCAACAACAGCTCGGGCAAGATGTGTTCGGCCTGGCGACTTTACGCCAGTCAGGACTCTATTCAGCACTGAGGCGTCAATATTGATGCCGAGGTCTCTTAGTCTTGCCACCATCTTGGGGAACCTCTCCGCGCGTGAGCGCTGTTGTTCTCCGAGCCATTTCTTGAGCGTAGGTGAGAAGACGGGCACGTAGTAGCCAAGTATGTGTACCTCTTGATTCCCATGGTCGGTGCTCATCTCAACCCCGGGGACCCTCGTGAGCCACTCAGGTGCCGGTGCTGCGATGAAGCTGGGAAGACCGTCCATGGTGTCGTGGTCTGTAAGTGCGAGAGCGCCCAGTTCCATCTCGGACGCTCGGATGACAAGTCCAGCAGGCGACAGAAGGCCGTCTGAACAGTTCGAGTGAGTGTGAAGGTCAGCACGGTCCCTCGTTTTGCGATGCCTCCTTCATGAGCTGCTCTACAAGTGCCTTCACCTTGTGGCACACTCTCCTGACCTCGTCACGTGTCATGGTAGTTCTTGATGGGCAGTCCCGATCCACAACACATCTTCTCTTTCTGACGTCGTAGACCACGGGATAGAACCTGCAGCCGTCGGGTCTTGAGTCATAGATCTTGCAGGTCTTGGTCTGTGGGTCATAGAAGTAGCAGTGACCATCCACGTTACGAAGCTGACAGAAGCCATCCTCCGTCCTTGACATGTAGTCTTCACACCGATATCCTAGTGCATCAATCCGCCTGGCATCTGTGCGCGTGAGGGTCATCTCTGTTTCTTCGCAGCATACTCTGGTGGCTTCACAGCTGCCGTCGTGATTGCATACGAACGGTGTCATGCAATGATGTCGCCCTCACATTTCCCTTCGAGCAAGACGACGTGCGGGCGACAGTCTTCTCCTGAGTCCTTCGGGGTCGGACTCCATCTGCCTGTCTTGTATCTGTGGAAGTCCGAGAGTCTTACCTGTGATTCTGAGATAGGTCCTTGCTCGGATGGCGTATATCAACTGGAACAGGTCGTTTGGCTGTCCAACTGCCCCGAGGAGCGTCTGATGCCTTCTGCCGAGTACTGCCATCAGACGGTCAATCAGCGATGTCATTGCTCTCAAGGACTGTGACTCATGGAATGCACAAAAGGCTTTCCAACACGTCATAGCACCTCGTGCGTGTCCACTGGTCCTCTGTGTCATTGTGTCCGATGCAATGGTCAATGAGTCGCTCTATCGACTATGAACGGTCCTCTCATCGGTCGGTTGAGCTGTCGCTCCGGTGCCTGTCGGAAGGCATCACATCGAGCAGCTCCTAATGTCAGGCGGTACACAAGGAAATAGCCAAAGTGCTAAATACCGACCACGAACGGTCCTCTTGACTCCCATCGGAGAGTGTATACTCAATGCGCATTGCTGTGATTGACCGGGCGCGCTGTAGACCCAAGGACTGTACCCACGAGTGCAGGCGATTCTGTCCACGCGTCAGGACAGGTGACGAGACCGTTGTCTTTCCAGATGGTGAACAGAAGCCACCAGTGATTGCCGAGTCGCTCTGCTCGGGCGAGGGCATCTGTGTCAAGAAGTGTCCCTATCACGTCATTCGGATAGTCAACCTTCCTGAACGACTTACAACGGATGCAAGCCACAGGTATGGTGTCAATGGATTCCAGCTTTTCAGGATGGCCATACCCAAGGAAGGACGTGTGCTTGGCCTTATCGGTCCCAACGGTGTGGGAAAGACCACCGTTGTCCGAATCTTGGCCGGGGAGATTAGACCCAACCTTGGGAATGTCGAGAACCCCCCATCATGGGAGGAGATCATACTCCACTATCGTGGATCGGAGCTACAGCCATTCTTTCAAAAGATGCAGTCGGGTCAAATCACCGCCATTCACAAACCGCAGTCAATAACGGACCTGCCCAAAGTCGCGTCCATTGCAGAGCGTCCAATACAAGACCTCTTGGAGTCCGCCGACACATCCGGCCGACTGAGAGAACTCAAGGATGACATGAACCTTGGCGAGATATGGGACCGCCCCATCAAGTATCTGAGCGGCGGCGAACTCCAACGTGTTGCAGTCACAGCCGCCATCGTGCGAGATGGCGACATCTACTTCTTTGATGAACCCACAGCATATCTTGATGTCCGTGAGCGTCTGCGCACGGCCAAAGCCATTCGGAAGCTCGCGGAGATAGGTAAGACTGTGGTTGTTGTCGAGCATGACCTCTCAATCCTCGACTACGTCTCTGACCTCGTCTGTATGTTCTATGGCGAGCCCGGCGCATACGGTGTGGTGTCGAACCCTCATGGCACACGTGTCGGTGTGAACATATTCCTGGATGGTTTCATTCCCGATGAGAATATGCGCTTTCGTGACACGGAGATATCATTCAAGGGCATGAAGGGTGAGGAGCAAGAGTGGGCCGGGGCGGAGACACTTCTGGAATATGGGGACATGACAAAGAAGTTCGAAGGCTTCCGGCTCGAGGTCAAGGGTGGTCGAGTGGCTCGAGGTCAGATTGTGGGCATACTTGGAGCCAATGGCATCGGAAAGACGACGTTTGTCAAGATGCTTGCTGGACTGCTCGAGCCCGACTCAGGCACACCACCAAAGAGGACTGTCTCCGGTTTCGAGCTGAGGGTGAGCTATAAGCCGCAGTACATCGACCAAGACGTGCCCGGCACGGTCCGGATGTATCTGCGCAAGGAGGGCAGCGCTGTCATTGACACGGCAGACTTCCAGACCGGCGTGCTACGGAAGCTCGAGCTCGAAGGACTGATGGACCACGAGATTCGCGACCTCAGTGGTGGAGAGATGCAGCGGACCGCCATTGCTGCATGTCTGGCTCGGGATGCAGACATCTACCTGCTCGATGAGCCGTCTGCATTCCTAGACGTGGAACAGCGTCTTGCTGCCTCGCGGGCGATCCGGAGGTTGATTCAGACGCAGCTCAGGACCGCCTTCATAGTGGAGCACTCGCTACTCATGGCCGACTACCTGAGCGATGCACTGGTTGTGTTCGACGGGCAGCCTGGCAAGTCTGGTCATGCCTCCCCCGTTATGCCCCTGAAGGCGGGCATGAACAACTTCCTGATGCAGATGGGTGTCACATTCCGTCGAGACCCGCAGACAGGACGACCTCGCGTCAACAAGGAGGGCTCACAGCTTGATGTCCAGCAGAAGGCCTCCGGCGACTACTACTATGTTGAAAGGGGAAAGTGACTATCACGTCATGCCTCGAAACCAGTGTCTCTTTCCTGTTCTCGTGCGTTCGGAGTCCATCTCAGCAAGTACCCTGACGGCCTCGTTGGCGCACCTGATGACATCCTGTTCCCCTCTCACAGCGAAGACATCCCTCACACGGTTCGCATATACAGCACAGACCGCGCCTGCCCTGAAACCGTAGATGTTAGCAAGCGTCAGGAGTGTTGCCGCCTCCATTTCAAAATTGGCGACATTTGCTGCTCTTAGCTCCTCAATGAGACCTCTGCTCGTGTTGGGAAAGTAGTCGCCAAAGCCGGGTCGCGACTGTCCAAGGTAGAACGAGTCAGTAGACGCTGAGATGCCCAAGTGGTAGTTGAGGCCAAGGGAGTCTGCGGCCTCTACCAACGCAAGTACGATCTCATACGACGCTGAGGCAGGATACTCGGACCTGACGTACTGCTTGCTTGTACCCTCCAGTCTGACTGCTCCGGTAGTGATTATCAGGTCTCCAAGCTCTATTTGCTCTTTCAGGGTCGCACATGACCCCACTCGTATGAAGTCCCGCGCCCCCACATTTGCAAGCTCCTCCACTGCTATTGCAGTGCCCGGTCCGCCTATGCCCGTAGAGCACGCCGATACTGCTGCTCCTCGGTAGGTGCCTGTGTGAGTCACGAACTGTCTGTGCACTGCGAGTTCTCTGCGTGAGTCCCACATGCTGCTTATGCGCTCCACGCGCTGTGGATCCCCCGGGAGTAGTACTACTGAGGCCACATCTCCTTCTCTCAGTTCGAGGTGGTACTGCTTCCTGTCACCTGAAGTGGGCTTGGTCGCCGAGACCGTATCATCTGGCATATGTGTTCTTCATTACTCTGGTCCTCCTTGGATTTGTCGATTTCGCACGTACAGGGGAAAAGTATGATTAGGTACCTACTGCACAGCTTGTGGGCCTGGTGGTCCCATCATGAGAGAGTTCGAAGACATGGAGTATCTGAGCATGGGCAAGCGCGTGCGTCTTCATCGACTGATGTATGAGCATGGTCCCGGTAATGGACGCATGATTGTACTGCCGATTGACCAGGGGTTGGAACATGGTCCCGGCGACTTCGTTCCGAATCCCGAGTCCGAAAACCCCGACTTCCAGTTCCGTCTGGCACGAGAGGTTGGATTCTCTGGGATAGCTCTTCATCTGGGTCTGGCTGAGAAGTATGGTCCAGCTTACGCAGGTCAGGTCCCGATTGTGCTGAAGGTGAATGGTAAGACTCGGATTCCACCTGAAGACCATGCGTTCTCTCCTATGACTGGTTCCGTAGAGGACGCCGTCAGACTCGGAGCAGATGCTGTAGGTTACACTCTGTATGTGGGTAGCCCCAATCAGCATCTAGACATCAACCAATTCCGCGTCATGAAGAGCGAGGCCGACAGGTTCGGCATCCCGGTCTTCATGTGGGCCTACCCTCGCGGAGAGGCCATCAACAAGAAGGGCGGGCGTGATTCCCTATTCGCAATAGACTATGCGGCAAGAGTCGCGTGTGAGCTGGGCGCTGATGTTGTGAAGCTGAACATTCCCGTCGATGACCCCAAGACAAGATCCTCACAGCCAACCCCCTATGACACCATGGAGTTGAGCCTAGACAGAATGGTTAAGAAAGTGGTGCGTTCTGCTGGCAGGACGAAGGTCCTCTTCTCCGGTGGAAGCAGGACCGATGACGATGTGCTCTTTGACCGTGCAAGGATATGCATGGAACAAGGGGCCGCTGGACTCATCTTCGGAAGAAATGTATGGCAGAGACCATGGACCGAGGCCTTGAGAGTGGCGGCAGAGCTCAAGCGGATTGTTCAGTCTACGTGAGTTACTCATACCAAAAGCAAACTATTATATGGGCGTAGAATGAATCGAGATTCCACGATACGGGCGCGAAGACACTCGGGTACACCTACGGGCCAATCATTACCCATCGGGTCCTCTGGGACGCCCTGTTCAGCGTCCTATCACGGTCTCAAGACTCATCTGGATGAGGAGCACAGTAGCAATGGTGGAAACCACACTTTCAGTTATCAAAGCCGACATCGGCTCGCTTGCGGGCCATGTGATAGTGCCACCCTTCATCACGGAGCTCGCAAGGAAGAGGCTCAAGGAAGGGGTCGAGAAGAAGATCATAAACGACTTCTATGTTGCCAATGCCGGTGATGACTTGGAGCTCATAATGACCCATCACAAGGGCGATGGTAATGCGGATGTTCATCAGTTGGCATGGGACACATTTGTCGACTGCGCGAAGGTTGGCCGCGAGAAGAAGATATACGCTGCTGGTCAAGACATCCTCGCGGACACTTTCAGTGGCAACGTGCGTGGCATGGGTCCCGGCTCAGCTGAGATGACACTTGAAGAGCGGAAGTCAGAACCAATGGCAGTGTTCATGGCAGACAAGACGGAGCCCGGCGCATACAACCTGCCGATATTCCGCATGTTTGCTGACCCATTCAACACTGCTGGCTTGGTCATTGATCCCAATCTACATGATGGTTTCAGGTTCATTGTTCAAGATGTCCAGAAAGAAGTCCCGTGTTATGTTGAAATGAAGTGCCCCGAGGAGACATATGACCTCTTGGCACTCATTGGTAGCACAGGCAAGTATGTCATCAAGAGAGTGTACCGAGCCGATGGAATGGTTGCAGCATCTGTGAGCACTGACAAGCTGCACAACATAGCCGGCAAGTACGTCGGCAAGGACGACCCCGTGGCGATAGTCCGTGCACACTCGGGCCTTCCTGCGATGGGTGAGGTCCTCGAGGCCTTTACACTCCCTCACCTTGTTGCAGGCTGGATGAGGGGCTCTCACATTGGTCCACTTCTTCCAGTTGGGCTGAAGGACTCCCGTTGCACCAGATTTGACGGCCCCCCACGAGTCGTCGCTCTTGGTTTCCAGATTGCCAACGGGATGCTCGTAGGTCCGGTCGATTTGTTCGATGATGTCGCGTTTGACATATCCCGCCAGCGTGGCATGGAGATTTGCGACTTTCTGCGCAGACACGGTCCCTTCATGCCTCACCGGCTTCACGAGACGGACATGGAGTACACGACGCTCCCGAGTGTGCTTACCAAGTGTGAGAACCGCTTCACTGAGGAAGAGATCTCTCCGGGGACGAAGACCAAGGCCAAGTCTGACTCCAAGTCAGTTGAGTAAGGCACGAAACAACAAGCTTCGGAGCTCAGCTGATTCCGGCCTGACACCTCAAGATGCATCCCGCGGACAGCTGCGCTCCTCAACTGACCTCAGTCATTGAAAACAGTAGAGTTTCTGAGAGGACCGGGACCTTCGCATGAGTGTGTCCGGTTACGATTGGACGGCTTACCGAGAGAGATTGAAACATGGTGCTGTTTCGCTCTGCTGCTGTGCTATCCGGTCCTCTTTATCACATGATATCCGAACTTGGTCTTGACTGGCTCCGTGGTTATCTGGCCAACACTGAGCGCGAATGTGGCTTTCTCGAACTCAGGGACCATCCTACCCTTTCCAAACCAGCCGAGGTCTCCACCTTTCTTCTTGGAGGGACAGGAACTGAATTGCCTTGCCAATTCTGCAAAGTCATCGCCCGCCTGCAGCTTGCGGATGATGTCTAGGGCTTGGCTGTGTTTTTCGACAAGTATGTGACTCGCTCGAGCTTCGCCGGGCTTTCCCTTTGACATGGTGTATTCACCGACTTGGATTCGAGTCGTGCTGTGTGTTAAATGCTTCTGTAGTATCTCCCCCAGTGAGTATTACACTGAAGCTCATCCGGGCATGACACCATTTCTTTAGTGTGAGCGAGTCAAACCTCTCGATGACAATGAGAGTCGTGACGATTTGCCTTCCAGAGTCCTATGTAGATGGCATGGACAAGCTCATAGAGCGGGAAATGTACCCGAATAGGTCCGAGGTAATCAGGATAGCAATCCGTGACCTACTGGTCTCCGAGCTATGGGGGGAGCGAAAGCAGTCAAAGTCCGCCTCTCTGGTTGCGCAGCTTGAAAGACCTATGGAGCAGCTACAGGCAATGAGGGCTTATCAGAAGCAGGAGCTACGGCCCAGCTAACTTTTTCTGCACGTTACGTCTTTGTTCGTTACGAAGTGGGCGACTTGGGACTACGCCCCAAACACAGATTTCGTTGCCCAGCAAGGAGAAATTCGAATGCGCAGACTCTTCCGACGATTGAAGAAAGACGATGGGACTGAAGAAGAAGTGGAGGTACCAACAGAAGCAGAGGCGGAGCCAACGCCCGGAGCAGAGGCGGAGCCAACCCCTGAAGCCGCTGGTCCTCCAGCAACAGCTGTGCCTACTCCCGTTGAGGAGTCCCCACCGGAACAGGAGGTAGTATTGAAACCGGCTTCTGGCACAATCCCATATCACTCTAACCTCACTGACAGGCTTCTGTATCTCTTCAATGACTCAATGACTCAGAGTCAGATGGCGGGCCCTGACGAGTTCACAATCGAGTTCATGGCTATGGGCGAGCGCTTCTGGATTAGAAAGAGTGCCAACGGTCCGATTGAGCACGGTGTGGGTGCCATCCCTGACGAGGATGTCTTTGTCAGGGTGTCAGACACTGTCACGCAAGAACTGCTATCCGCAGCGACCTTTGACGAGTTCATCAAGGTGTACATGGAGCACTACAAGAACCCCGGTCCAGGCAAGTTTGTCAAGGTCGAACTCAGAAAGGATGTCAGTAGTCTGAACCGCATGGGCTATGCCCGTGTTCAGCTTCTGAAGCTCATAATTGGCTCTGTCAGGTGAAACCACCTCTCCTGACACATCCTCTTTCTCTATCTCTATGACTTTGTGACACAACGTTAATAGGTGTGCCCAGACTGGGCCGTCACCGTCAGTCAGAAAGAGTTGGACACAGGAGTCCTCTCACTCCCAGGGACTGGCGCTGATCTCACCTCCTGAGGTTGACCGAGTGTCTAATGCGCCAATTTCCGTGTGCACACGTCTGGGCAGCTGTTGTGAACCCCTCTGTCCAACCATTCCAGTAAGAAGATGTCCCGGAGAAGTGCGTGATGAAGATAGATTTGCCAGTCGTTGTGATCAACTTCAAGACCTACCCCCAGGCAACAGGCGAGAGGGCGGTCCTGCTAGCTCAGCAGTGTGCAACCGTGGCCAAAGAGTATGGCGTGTCACTCATCGTGGCCCCACAGGCTACAGACCTTTACCAAGTAAGCCGTTCTGTGAGCGTGCCCGTGTTCGCTCAACACATGGATTCTGGCGAGCCGGGGCAGTACACTGGTCATCTGTTGGGCGATGCTCTTATTGAGGCTGGATGTTCGGGCACCCTCCTCAACCATTCCGAGAGACGACTGCTACTTGCTGACATAGAGGCTGCTGTGCGGAGGGCAGAGAAGCTCAACCTCTACACGATTGTATGCACTAACAACCCAATTACAAGTGCTGCGGCTGCGGCAATCAGACCGTCTGCCATTGCAGTTGAGCCTCCCGAACTCATCGGTTCAGGCATCTCTGTGTCCCAAGCGAAGCCGGAGGTGGTCTCCGACACAGTGGACATGATACGCAAGATAAACAAGGACGTAGTCATACTCTGTGGTGCGGGAATCTCGACCGGTGCTGACATCAAGTCCGCCCTCAAACTAGGAGCACAGGGTGTTCTGCTTGCCTCGGCTGTTGCAAAGTCCACTAAGCCTGGAGAGGCATTGAGATCGCTGATTGAGCCTCTGGTAAAGTGAACAATCCGGATAGTTTTTCACCACTTGGCATTGGTTCGATGTCAGCTGATGACCGTTGAAAGTCACGATACACTGTGCACACTGCCTGTTGAAGCGTGCTCTGAACCAAGCGTCTCTTGCCACTGACGACCCTGAGAAACAGATGCAGGTCATTGCCGCAATCACCTCCCTTCTCGGCGACCAACTGACCCCGGACTCGGTGCCCTCCCACATAGGTACTGAACGTGATCTGCTGGTACAGAGAATCACGGGCAAGGATCCATATAGAGATCTGAAGCGGCAGTCAAACGAAGCCGCCCTGCTTCTTGTCCCGGAACTTGAGAGGATGCTCGCGTCAGTAGTTGAGGGCAGGAAGAGGTTCAGGACTGCAACACTTGTGGCTGCGGCTGCAAACTCTATCGAGTTCGATGTTTCGGGCCGTGACTTCTCGCTTGAAGACCTGAAGTGCCTGATTGACAGCGTAGAGGCTGACCTAGCTATCGACCAAGTCGATGAGTTCTATGACCTGTGCACTCGAGTCAAGGACGTACTCTATTTGCTCGACAACGCCGGAGAACTGGTCTTTGACATGTTTCTCATACGAGAGATACGACGAGCCGGTCCACGGGTCACAGCTGTGGTGAAGGGCGGGGCTGTTCTGAACGACGCCACAGTGGAGGATGCTGAATCCGTCAAGCTGAGTTCATGTGCCGACTCGGTCATTTCCACGGGTGCTGCCGCGATTGGTGTCAATCTTGAGCGTAGCTCTGACGAGTTCAGGGAGGCATTCTACTCATCGCAACTCATTGTTGCAAAAGGAATGGGCAACTACGAGTCCCTAACCGAGTTTAGGCCGCCAAGTCCAACCGTTCACATAATGAGAACAAAGTGTCCACCAGTGGCAAGTCACGTTGGCGTGCCACTCAACAAGAACGTGGTTCTCATCAGGCTGCCCTAGAGTGCTCTCCGTAAGGACCCAGTATCCGTACATAGGAGGTTGGCGACTCGGTGAAGTCCACCGTCATCTCGGGAAACTCGAGGCTCAGCAGGTACTTGAGCTTCTGCATACCCGGTTCTTCTGTGACAAATGGACCAAGTTCAAGGACGTTGAGACCCGCCTCACTTGCAAGCAGTCGCATACTTGGACTGAGTTCCCCGGTGACGATGGTCTCTATGTCTCGTGACTTGGCTGCAAGGACCTCGTCGATGTCGAGCATCATGCCCGCTATGACCAGTACCTCTCTGACTTCGTCATCGAGGTCTCCGGTGAATGTGATGTTCTGAAGTCTCAACCTTGACGCAAGGAGGTTTGCGAATCCGGAGTGATTCAGAGTCCCCTCTAGTCTGCACACTCTGCCTACTGGTACCGTGTCCGAGTAGTCCCCTGCAATCTCAAACACGCTCTCCTGCTTCATTCCTAGAGCTTCGACCAGGGTGTCTGTCATTCCTCCCCTCGCTGATATCCATGGTGTTCCTAGGCAGTATGAGGATATGTAGTTCTTGCTTAGTAGACGAAGCCTGATTAGATTGACCCCCTCAATTCGGTCTACAGGGTGGTGGAACAGCGGTCGACTAGTTATGATCAGGTTGGCCTTGTCTTGAGATGCCTTTGTGACAGCTCTTGACGATGGATAGGTGGTGACCAGCACCCTGCTCACGGTTGTGTGCGCCTGTTCAGTCTCATTCTGTGGTCCGACCTCGACTCGTGGTGTCTCGCCTCTCACTGTGTACTCCCTGGGGACAATCTCGTTGAGACGACATACGATGTCTCGTAGTGTGGTCATTCTCTTCACCTGTACGACCAGCTCAGTCGTATGTGAAGTGTATGGACTCATTCCACCTAAAGTCTTGCTGATTGATTGGGCTCTCTCTTGAGAAGGTCTTGAGGTCCCTATGACTGCTCATCCTCTAGGTCGGACAGTTCCTCGTCGCCAAGGTCCTCTTCTTCGGTAATGGTTTCAAGCTCTGGCTCCGGCTCTTTCGCTTCCTTGACCTTCTTGTCCGGTGTTGAGGGCTCCCGAACCTCTCCCTCTACAGTGCCCCTCTTCTTCCTCAGCCCCCAGAATCTAGTCTTTGCATCTCGGAGTCTGCTGAGTCTTCTGAAGTCAGCCACAGAGGGGTTCTGCGGCCTGCGTAGACGCCTCAAGTCACGCTTCACGGCCTTTTCATCAGACATTCGGCTCTTCTCCAGTGGATTCTCCCGCGCCGACACACTTGTTGCTGTTATAACTGTAACGCCCTGGTGCAGGACTGACAATCGAGCTGCGCTCGGTGATTCGGGAAGCGTCTTCAAGTTGTAGGTCCCAGGTTGGCGTAGCACGTCGGTCAGGCAGTGTTCAACGACTGTCTGGCCTTGAAGGCGGTGTCTGCACATCGCCAGTAGTACAAGTGGGCAAGCAGAGGATATCTGAGAAGGTTTTTGTATGTCCTCGACTTGTCCTTTCATCTCAGGAATCTGAGAGCGATTGGAGTGATTGATGTGACCCACCATCGTGACGAGGTAAGCATTCGCGTTCGTCTTGAACAGGCCCTCCTCGATCGTGTTGACCGCCTTGTGGGTGAACGAGGCCGGACAAAATTCATCCGGGACGCTGTGCTCTGGAGGCTCGACCAAGACTATCCCCCAATCGTGAGAGAGCTGGAGCTGGAAGTGCAAGAGCTGAAGTCACGGGTAGAACACCTTGAGGCCAGTCAAGCTACAAGCCTGTATTCTAGCTCTATCAGCGAGTCTGTGGAAGCAGATCTATGCAGAGATCACATAGACAAGGGGATTCTCGTCGAGCTGCTTCGTCGGGAAGGTGTCACAACCACTGAACTGGCCGAGCTGCTTCTTGGTAGCGCTTCAAGGAGGACCACTATCCTGAACAGGATGAATGCCATCAACGAGCGAGCGCGCGCGAAGTTTGGAGTGGACGTGGCCCGCTTGGAGAAGGGCATTGTCAAGGGAAAGCGTGGTGCATGGTGGCTCACGGACAGAGCGCTGATCACCTCGTGACACGGCACCACAGACCTGTTCATTGGCACTCGCTGGCGTTGCGCGAGGGACATGGCATGGCACTCCGACCAAACGTTTAAAGAACTCAGATGGGCCGTGATTTCGGGGCCATAGTCTAGCCAGGTCTCGTGTTGCCAACTGGTGACACGGGTGGCATATTGGGCGCCTGCCTCCGGAGCAGGAGTTCGTGCGTTCGAATCGCACTGGCCCCGCCAAGATCTCTCGGCGTCAGCTGCCAACTCGTTGGACCTTAAATTGCACTGTACTGCACTCCATAGTGTCTGAGGTCTCCCGAATGAGGTCGCATTCAGAACAGCCAAGTCTAGAGAGTGTTCCTGTCGTGCAGGAGTGGAGTAGGATGCTGAATGGTCCGCGAGGAAAGAGCGTGCTCGATACTCTTGACGAAGGAGAGAGTTTCATTCTGCAGACGTCTCGTCATGTACTCAGAGTCACGAAGTCCGGGGGCAAAGCTGTAGTAGAGCTCGTTTCCGTGTACTAGTGAGCCGACAACCATGTTCTCATGGCTTTTCTTGTTGAAGCCTTCAGCGAAGACTCTATAAACGCAATGTGCGACCCGTCTACTGGGGCCGTAGTCTAGCCAGGTCTTGCGGGTACTTGACCCGTGAGTAGCAAACAAGGCACCAGCCTGCGGAGTTGGTTGTCCCCGGTTCGAATCCGGGCGGTCCCGCCACTGTTTCTTCCTGTACGGTTTCGGCGCGACACTTAAAAGCCGTGATAATTCGGCGTTCGCTAGCTTGCCCACTCGGCATGGGCTTGCAATCTAGACCCCGGGACATGACACATGCAGTTCATACCTCAGCGGCTCGATAGGGTCCATCGCGCCATGAACCGAGACTCATTGGATGCTGTGATACTCACCAGACGGTCGGACGTTCAGTACTTGACCGGCTATGGGTATCCCAACAAGAGTCTGCCTGCCTGCTGCATCTTGGCAGGTGTTAAGCAGCCTGTCCTCGTAGTATCTGAGCTGGAGTCGAAGGCCATCGAACACGAGAACACCGTGGCGCAAGTGTTTACGGTATCGAGTGACTTGGATGATGACTGGGGTGGTATTCGTGGGCCGGTCTTCTGGCAGACCGCTGCGAGGGCGCTGAAGGAGGCCGGTGTACAGACAGGGATGCTAGGACTGCAGCACAGTTCGCTCACAATAAAGGAGTTTGAAGTGCTCAAGTCGCTACTTCCAGACGCCGGATTCAGAGACTTCTCGGACAGTATGTGGCGGTTAAGACAGGTCAAGGAACCGGGTGAAGTCGATCTGATTCGGCAGGCGACCCGAGTGGCCGAGATAGGTCTCAGGACAGCCCTTGAGATAATCACCCCTGGTAAGACTGAGGTTGAGGCATCAATCGAGATTGCGGCGGCAATGGGCGCTGCGGGCGGGGAACTCCGGGGCATAAGAGCTGCCGTCCTATCCCGTCACCCTCTGCGTCACACACTTGTCAATCCCAGTGTAGAGCGCATTCGTGCGGACAGTCTTGTTGTGGTTGACATAACTGCCAGTTACGAAGGCTACTTCGCTCAGGTGGCCCGAACGCTTCATACAGGTTCTCCTTCGGCCGAGGAGCGACGAGCCTATGAGACCGCACTCGAGATACAGAGTACACTTGAAGAGCACCTCCAGTCGGGTGTCGTGTTGGGCGAGGCGGTATCGGCCGCTGTGAGAGCTGCAGAAGCTGGCTCAGGTCCCCCATGCAGAGCGATTCTTCCCATGGGCAACTCGATTGGTCTTGAACTGAGAGAGCCACCGAGTCTTGTTTCCGGTTCTACGGAATATGCAAGAGAGGGAATGGTGTTTTCGCTGTGTCCACTCTGTATGTGCTCAGAGCGTATTGCAGCAAAGGTGGGTGACGAGGTACTGGTCACTTCTGCTGGATGTGAGACTCTCTCAAGTCTAGTGCGCGAAACGATGTAGGCATCATACTGACTGCTGCCATCTGCGTAGCTTTTGGAAGACCATTGCCACAGTTTCGGCTTTCATCTCTTGGCGATTGACCTCTTCCCTCGTGACCTCACGTACCTGAACTGCAGGCACACCCGCATTCAGGCTCCTTGGAGGTATCACTATGTTGGGTGGCACAATGCTTCCCGGAGCAAGAACTACCCCCTCACCAAGTGTGGCACCATCAAAGACCACGCATCCTTCGCCTATGTTGACCGCATCACCCACGTAGACACCGTGCAGTACTGCAGCAGTGCATACGGTGACATTGCTGCCTATTATCGCCGGGTTGTCCTTGGTGTGCGCATGTATGACTACGCTGTCCTGTATCGCCGTCCTCTCACCAATCTTCACAGATGACTGATCACCTCGGATTACTGCTCCCGGCCAAATGCTGACCTTGGCGGCTATTTCCACGTCCCCGACAACCGTTGCCTGCGGGCTCACATAGGCCATGGGGTCCACCTTGGGTTTACTGTCACCAAACGGTATGATTGGCATGGACGATACCTCTCGCATCCTGTACCTCGCGTATACAATCTAATAAAGCAATCATGACTGTTTCATCCCAGTATCTGCTTGATGACATTCTCATAATCCCTGATTGGACGTACACCAATCAACCTGTCCGTTCGCTTCTCCTTCATCCCGTACCGAACTGGCTCGATGAACGAAGTGGGTTGGCCATTGTGGAAGAAGAGCACGCAGGGTATGGAGTAGATACGCATCTGGCTTGCATAGCTCTTGTGTGTGTCCGTGTTGAGCTTCACAAATGCGATGTTGCGATTACTGGAGTACTTCTGCTGAAGCTCTTCAAGTACTGGCAATAGGGCGTGACAGGGGCCGCACCAGGGAGCCCAACAGTCAACAATGACAAGCTTGGCCTGCTTGATGAGTTTCTCCAGCTCATCAGGGGTCACATCTTTGACCGTCATTCTCACCCTCTTGCGAATATGCCCTTGAGACTCCCAATTAAGTAATCTCATGTATATACGACAGTGGGGCCACACGGGAGGCTCTGTTCATTGAGCCCCTCGTCGATAGTTGCGGCCTGTCTAGGCTGCTTCAGAAGCAAGTAGGTCCTCGATTATCTGCACGTAGACATCCTCAGGCATTACTCCGACAAGCTTGTCCATCTTGCGGCCTGAGCCGTCGTCGAATGTGACACGTCTTCCATCACTGTACACCAGCACGCTAGGGACTCCGGTGATTCTGTTCTCTGTACTGAACTGCCTGTTCTGATCAACATCTATCTTGACGACCTTGAAACCCTTGCCGGCATACTTCTCATCAAGACCCTCTAGGATTGGTCCAAGCACTCTGCACGGGTGGCACCAGACTGCATAGCAGTCCACGAATACAACCTTGTTCTCTGCTATCACACGGTCCAATTCTTCTGCTTTGATATCGGTAACCATTGCTACTGTCTCCACTATGTTTCATCGATTGTGCATGACAACTACACACCCGTGTCCATGAAACTGGCTAAAAGGCTTTCGTTGCAGGATGCGCTCCGCTTCAGTCTGCGCCCGTGCTAAACTTTGATAAGTCTCTCGGCTTGGGGTAATCTTATCGCCGGTGAATGCTGTGCCTGTTCTTCACTGTATAAAGTGTGGCTCTCGACTGGACATTCACAAGGGCGGCCACATCTGGACGGTACGATGCACTGGTTGTGGCTCTCAGCTCCTTGTGGATGGCCGGTCGAAGGACCTGTTTGACGCATATGAGGAGTACAGTCTGAGTGTAAAGACACAGCTCTCTACGGCTCCTGCAAAGGCGCCCTCTGGACGGTCTAAGAAGACGGCAGTGTCCGCACCGCGTGCAAAGACCAGAAAGAAGCAGGCAACCGGATTGGATATGCGTGTGCAGTCCGAAGAGGAGGTCCGGAGGATTGTGGAGCGGGGTGGCGCCAAGCTCGAAACAATGCCCCGTGAAATAGCCACACTTCTGATGAGCGGAAGAGACTACCTTGTCAGTTATCGTTACATGACCTCGACTGAGGCCGAGTATGGTTGTCGGCTCGAACAGATAAAGATCCCAGCCCGACTGAGGGACAAGCTCATTGCGAAAGGCATCGAGTCGCTCTACAGGCATCAGGAAGAGGCTTACAATGCCATTCTCGCTGGGCGAAATGTAGTGATAGCTGCCCCCACTGCACAGGGAAAGACAGAGGCCTTTGTCCTTCCCATCATAAGGCAGCTGGTGGTGTCGGTTGGCGACGTCTTCGCTAACCCTGGCATCAGAGCGCTGCTCATCTATCCAACAAAGGCTCTGGCAAGAGACCAGTATGAGAAGATTGCGGAGATGTGTGAAGCCTCGGACCTCTCAGTCAAGGTGTTTGACGGGGACACACCCGAGAGAGAGCGTAATCAGATCTACGCGAAGCCCCCTGACATACTTCTCACAAACCCCGACGTGCTCCACTACCACCTGGGTTGGGACCAGTCGCGGCTTGTTCCGCTCCTCCAGTCGGTCAAGTATGTCGTGCTGGATGAGATTCACCTGTACACAGGGTCTATGGGCACCAATGTATACTACATTCTCAAGAGACTTGAGCTTGAATCGGGTTCGTTCCAGAAGATTGGTGCTTCTGCAACGATTGCCAACCCGAAGGAGTTCGCGGAGCAGCTCTTCGACACGGAGGTTGAACTGATAGAGTCAAAGACTGCCAGACGCGGTCCTGTTCACTTCATGATGTACTACCCGGGCGGCCGAAGTAAGTATAGCATGATTGTTGACCTAGTGGGCATGCTTCAGCGAGGGAAGTTCAAGACACTGGTTTTTGGCAATACGCATTCAGAGGCCGAGGTCCTGAATATGCTCATCAAGGAACAGGGCTTCGCCTCAATGGTGCACCGTGCCGGACTCCCCAAGAGCTATCGAAACGAGGTCGAAGAGAAGTTCAAGACCGGTGAGCTACCTGTAATCGTTTCCACTCCGACCCTCGAGCTAGGAATCGACATTGGCGATCTTGACAGCGTGGTCAGCATGATTGTTTCAATCACTCGACTTACCCAACGGATTGGTCGTGCGGGTCGGAAGGGTCAGGAGAGCGTTGCGGTCCTTGCTCTGCGGGAGAACGACCCAATCTCATCATTCTACCGCCACCGCCCGGACAAGTACTTCACGGATGTTGATGCGGCCTACATGGAGCCGGACAATGAGGTGGTAGGCTACTACCAGTTGATTGCTGCAGCCATGAGTGGTCGACTGAAGGCATCGGACTTCAAACGACAGAAGAGGATTCTGGACAAGTTGTGCTCTGACGGTCTGCTGACGGTGCAGGAGAATGGGCTTGTGCGTGTGGTAGACGCTGACAGGGCTCGAAAGGAGTGGCGCGGATACAACATCCGGGGCATCGGTGACACGGTGGAGATCCGGAGCGGAAAGAAGGTCTTGGGTGAGCGTACGATGCCGATGGCTGCACAGGAGCTTCATCCGGGGGCAGTATACCTTCATGGGGGACAGAACTACATCTCAATTGACTTCCAGTATGCTCCGGGTCTTGGCCGTGCAACCGTAGTCCAGAGTCCGGACCGCAGCATCCACACACGACCGCTCTACTCCACAATGCCCCGGATAATAGAGGTCCATGAGACCGCCCGCACTCTTGGGGTTGATGTCATCTACTGCACGTTGGAGATGACTCAGACCGTATACGGATATGTCAAGAAGGAGACTCGCAGTGGTCGGGTTGTGGGAAAGGCAGACTTGCAGACTCCCCTTGATTATCGCTACTTGACAAGAGGCTTCGCCTTCAGAGTACCGGAACCGACCAAGGCGGTCAGTGACTACACGGGGGGTGTGCTCAAGGACGCAGGGGGCCCACATCTTGGTCCTCTCGAGCTCTTTGGAGGCGCATTTCATGCATTTGAGCATGTGTTGATCGAGTCGAGTGACATGCTAACTGGCGGCAGCACACGGGAGATAGGCGGTGTCTCAATGGGCGACTCGGGCATCATCTTCGTATATGACGGCAGTCCGGGAGGTAACGGCGCCTCCAAGCTGCTCTTCTCAAAGTTGGATGAGGCATTCACAAGAATGGAGACAATACTGGCGACCTGTGACTGCAAGACTGTTGATGGCTGCCCGCTGTGCACGTACTCCTATCAGTGTGGCAATAACAACAGACCCCTCTTCAAACTTGGTGCACTCGACAGTGTAAGACAGATTCTGGCAAGTACAGAGACTGTCATTGATACCAAGGAGTATCTGGGCTACCAGCCCCTTGTCTAGGGGGTCCTTCATAGATGACTCAGTTTCTGATTGGAAGAGGTCATGATGGTCCTGCACGGCAGGGCACCCTCCGTAGTGGGTCGGGAAACTTCACAACTCCGCTGCTCATGGGGTCTTCCAATGCCCACATTCTGCCAGTTCGTTACTTCGCACTGGGTCGCGAGGAGCCGCCAGAGGGCTGCATGACCGTGGGAGCATTGCCCTCCGTCCTCTTTGAGGGTCTTCCAGACCTCTCCTCTCTTCCGGACCTTGTCCTTCTTCCCTCGATAACCGCATCCTCAATGCTGGGACCTGAAGCAGCAGCGGACCTGCTACGGAGTCAGATAAGACTGGTCAGAAGCTTCTCAGTCCCGACTCTCTCCAGGCGAGCGGTCCTGCGAGTCCCGCCGGAGATTAGGGCTGCGGATGCACGAGAGCTCTTCTCTGACGCCTCCAGCGCCGGGTTGAGCGCTGCTGCTATCGCATTCGATGGTCGTCTTGGACCCGCTGACCTTCGGTCACTGCGACTCAGAACACTCCTTCCGCGGAACTGGCTGGCCTTGGCGATTGGTTACATCGAGCCTGCTATGATTCCACTTCTCTACTACTTTGGGTTCGACATATTCGACGCCGGAATGGGAGAGTACTCTGCTGCGGCCTCTGTGCGACTCTGGGAGTCTTCAGCCGAGCACATCTGTGGCTGTAAAGATGTGCCATCGAGATACTGCGTGTGTCCTGCCTGCAGCGACATCGACCTAACCCAAGTGGCCTATGACCAACTGAGTGTTCTCCTTGCCAAGCACAATCAGCACGTCTACATTGGCGTTCTCTCCCGGTCCATACATGCCATGGGCCTTGGCCAGCTGCGGCCGCTTGTGGAGTCGATGACTCATCATTCTCCAGGAATGGCTGCGCTTCTGAGACATGTCGACCATAATGCGTATCCGTTTCTGGAGGAGTTCACACCCACCATCGGTTCCGGAGTGGTTCCTCTGATTGGCCCCGAGTCCTACAATTCGCCTGCCGTGAGGCGCTTCCGTGAACGAGTCGCTGATGTCTACATTCCCCCGCATGGAAAACGAGTTGTACTGCTGCTGCCGTGTTCCGCAAAGAAGCCCTACTCCGACTCCAAGTCTCACCGCCTGTTTCGTGCTGTCATCGAGTCCGCTCTCGTTGACAGTCGTCAGAGTCTAGCAGAGGCTATCCTGACATCCCCGCTAGGTCTTGTCCCAAGAGAGCTTGAACGCGTCTTTCCAGCGGCCAACTACGACATACCCGTGACTGGTGACTGGGATGCGGAAGAGACCCGTCTCGCCACTGAGGCTCTGGTTTCTTACCTCGCGAAGTTCGATGAGGAAGCAGTCGTTGTGGCTCATGTGCGCGAAGGCTATGCCTCGATTGTGAGAGATGCGGAGTCCCGAGTCAGACAGAGCATTGTCTACACTACAGAGGGCCATCCACCAGCGAGTCCTGACTCGTTGAGGCATCTGCGAGAGACCCTTGAGGACTTGAAGAGTGTGCTGTCTCTGAAAGGAGGCAGACCCGCAGACCTTGAGCAGACTCTTCGCGCAACAGCGGACTTCCAGTTTGGTCAGGGCGCCGGACTTGCTGTGATTCCTCCGGGGTCGCAGCTGAACGGCAAGCTCTACCGGACTGTGGTGTGCAGATACAACAAGGAGCAGACGTGTTCGTTCATTAGTGAGACCGGGACACTCTCTCTGACAATTGTTGGTGGTGCCATGCTTGCTCCACTTGGTCGCAGGACGGTCCAGTTTGACGGGGAGTCTCTGTCGGGTGGCTCTCTGTTTGCTGTGGGTGTGAAGGACGCGGACCCAGAGATACGGCCCGGTGATGAGGTGATTGTAGTCAACCGTGACGGAGAGGTAGTCGGAGTGGGCAAGAGTGAGATGTCCGGTCGTGAGATGTGCGAGTTTGACAATGGACGAGCGGTCTCACTCAGGCATAAGAAGGTGTGATGGAGATGAGCTTCCTAGTTAACTCAGTAGTCAATGCCACACTGAGAGCCCGGGGACAGTCCATTCAGAGAAGGAAGAAGCGCAATCCGACGCATCCTGCTGCCAAGTGGAAGTCCCCAATACAACTGGCTGGTGACAAGGGTACGGCACTCGCTGTGGTCCTCTCGACAGTGGGCTGCTCTCATGCCCGAGGGCCAGCCGGCGGATGTACGATGTGCAGCTATCTCCTTGATGGGAACAGCGTACCACCAAGCAGCGAGGACATTGTCACGCAGTTCAGGACTGCACTTCAAGACCTGCAGGGAGAACAACCACCTTTTGTGGTGAAGATCTACACCAGTGGGAGTTTCCTTGACCCCTCAGAGGTCCCCGCTGATGCCCGTCGGCGAATACTTGAGATGATATCTGCTGAGCAAGACGTGCGACAGGTGGTGCTCGAGTCGCGCCCGGAGTATGTCACAGAGGCGTCACTTGTGGAGGTTCGCCATCTTCTCGGAGACCGTCTGGTCGAACTCGGAATGGGTCTTGAGACAATCAACGACTCGATACGGTCGATGTGCATCAACAAGGGCTTCACGTATGCGCAGTTCGCGGATGCAGTACGGCTTGCACTTGACCATGGTGTGGGAACAAGGGCCTATGTGTTATTGAAGCCTCCATTTCTGACCGAACGAGATGCGCTACTCGATTCGACAGCGACCATTGAGGAGGCGATACGGTTAGGGGTGTCTTCAGTGTCAGTCAACCCCGTGGACATACAGAGGGACACTCTTGTGGAACGCCTCTGGTCCTCCGGGGAGTACAGACCTCCTTGGCTGTGGACCGTGGTGGAAGTGCTCAGGTTGAGTAGGTCCCGCCCGAGCAAGAGCACTCCTATCCTGTGTGAGCCGGCAGCGTCTGGAAAGATGAGAGGCCCACACAATTGTGGGGCGTGCGATACACAGTTCACCAGTGCTGTCCGGGCATTCTCTCTTGATCAGGACACGCGACACTTCGATGCCCTCGAGTGCTGGTGCAGAGAACTGTGGCGCAATGCGCTACGCCACGAGGATGTCTCGTTAATCACGCAGCTGGACTTGCTCGGTACTAAATCGTTTCATAAACGCAAGGGTCCATAGATTGACTATCTGAAGTGCAATCGGAGGTAAACATCAACATGCCCGGATACGTGACACGAGTCAGTGTGTGGTTCTATAGCGAGGGAGCATCTCCAGCAACCGTCATCAAGAAACTGATGACCCTGGGTTTCACCCCTGTGCGTGGTGCCTACGACTTCATCTACAGGCACGGTGCAGCAGTCACAGATACAGACATTGGGAGCGCCATCCTTGAGATATCCAGTGCACTGCACAAGACTCTGTCTGGTTTCAAGGTACTATACACTCTTGAGACATCCCTCGCTGATGCAGAGGACGATTACGTTCCGCTTGATGACATCGACAGGGAACTAGCGCGTACAAGGCTCGAGATTCAGGAGGTGGAGCGGGAGCAGCACGAGCTGGAACGAGAACAACATACTGAGAATTAGCATTGGTGGCGAGGGGGCTGAGCCACCCCACTCGCCTACGGGAGGTCTGTACAGAGCCTAGTCAGAGACAACCTCTGGTTCCCGGCGTTCGTATTCGCCACTGCCACGGACCGTGACGGTCAGCCTCTTCGCTTCACCGGGATTCATCCTTGCCCAAGTCCATTCCATTATGGTGCCATCTGTCGCAGGTTTGCTCACAGGCTCTTCACCGACTGGTTCAGTAGACACGTAGCTGAAGGCAGCCGGCACCCAGTCAGTGACTCTGACGTTCTCAACAGTCACCTGTCCCTTGTTCTCAACAGCCAGCACTACATTGTACTCGCCTGCATTCGCGCCCTTGTTGATTCCTTTCTTGACCGAGATGGCACGCTTCTTGTACACAATCCCGAGTTTGTGGCCATCCTGTGCGCTTGCAGCCTCGGCATAAAGCCCTGCGGGGAACGTGTTGGCCTTGCAGTGTATCGGACTGGGATACTCCTTCTCAGGTCGGTTCCTCCACGCCATTATCGCATAGTTGACCTTGACACTCTGTCCCGGTCGTAGTTCGCCGACAGAGTCCTTCAGGTCGGTCAGCCGGAACGTGAGCTTGTGAGGCTTTGTTGGGTCCTGGTCCTCCGGTTCTATCGTGATACCCACTGGACTCTTGTATTCCGTGCCAGCAACCCAGAATCTTATGTGCTCTCTCTTTGGAGGCATCACATCGTCAGGGAGATGGTCTTCGATTACGACCTCGTTCAACCGCGCGGACCCTGTGTTCTTCACCTCAATGGTCACTTCCACAGGCGTCTTGTCGAAGCTGTTGACTTCCGGTGGGTCAAAGGCCTTCACGTACTCTATACATGCGACCGGGATTGTCTGTGCGGTCTTCTTCACAACACCAAGCACTCTCTTGGTCACAGTCCGCATTGGTGTGTAGACGACTTCATGTGTGCACTTTGGAGGCGTCTTGCTCGCAACTTGGAACTTCTCGCTCCATGTCGCTCCCGGTGCAAGCTCTGCGTGCGGAGCCGCGTCAATCATCTTCCTTCTTTCACCGCCGTCCTCGGGAGTCAGGAAGACCTCCGCTTTGTCCAGACGGACCATCAGCGAGCTGTCATTGTGACACTCGAGTGTTGATTCCCACTGGTTTGGCTGTGTCTCTGCGTTCTAGATACCTGTCATGAAGTCAGTGAGGGCAGTCAGGTCCGGGTCAAGCGAGGATCTCTGAAGCGACTCTCCGCGATAGGTCACGGAGACCTCTCCTGCATTCTTTGGGTCCGTAGTGTCTACGGTGCCCGTGGCTGTCACTGTCAAGACAGAGTCCTCATGAGGATAGATTATGAAGTCCTTCCACACAATTACTCGAAGGCTCTCGTCAAACGAGGCGTTACCAGACTGGACGTTCTCAATGCGTATGTTCGACAGTTCAGGGGGCACTGTCTTGTTGATGACCAGTGCATCGAGTTGCCCATCGCTCTCGTTCTTCACCCTGAGTGTAATCCGTACAGGATTCTCCTTTCCGTGTACGTACGCCCAGTGTGCCTCTGGCGTGGAGACGCTACAGCATGTGTCGAAGGTCTCGGTCAATGTGAGTATGGGCCGGTCTATCTGTATCTGGTACTGGGTCTGCCATGTCCCGCCAGCATCGACCTCACCAACGCCTATGACATCCTCTGATATGCTCGTCTTGTCACGAGAACCCGCGACATGGACTCTCACATTCCATATCCTGTTCTTGTCGGACACGTTCTTCACGCTCAGGACACCAGACGCTTCGACTGAAACTATCTCACTCAGTTCACCGGTCTGAGTCCTCTCCGACTCCTCTAGGTCTATTATGACTGTATTCTTGTCCGTCAACTAGGCTCACCCTTTTTTCTGTCACCCTCCCGGGTGACTCTGCTGCGTTCGACCGAGTGTAGACTTAGGACATCTGGTACTTGAACTCATGTCCTGCGGCCCACTGTGCCTCGACGTACTGGCCCGCCTCCATCCTCAGAGGCGTGCAGCCCTCAACGAACTGCTCCACGTAGCGTACGAACTTAGTGGGCTGATCTTCCGCACTCCACCTCATCGGTATTGCGAGCTTCGGCTTGGAGTCGGTACAGAGTGCGACAGCGTCCTTGACCTGAAACACCTCACCGCCACCGATAGGCGTGATGAGGATGTCCAGTTCAAGCTGTCCAAACGGTCCACGAATCAACGTGTCTCCGAGGTATCCGACCCTCATGTGTCCCATCTCAATGTAGAAACCAAGGTTCTCGACCGTCTGTCCCGTTCCGGAGCCGCCCCTCTGGAGCGGATACGGTGTGAGTCTGAGTCCCGGTATCTCATAGGGCGTTTCTGGTTTTAGCTCGTGCAAAAGCCATGCCTTTCCGCCTTGCTCCTTTGCCCTCTCGATGGTCTTGGTATTGCCGAGAATCCACGACTTCGAGTTGGCCGCTATCGCTACGGCATTTCCCAGCGCATCATCCAAGTGGCTAGTCGCCATTATCAGCCTTACATCTAGGTTGTCAGGAACCGTCTTCGTTCCATCCCATATTCCCGGGTTGAGTAGCACTGAGGTCTCCTTCGACTCTAGGACGAAGGAGGTGTGACCGTAGTGAGTGATTTTGAGCAATGTACCACTTCCCGCGTCCGGCTTGGTCCTCGCAGCCAGAGTTATCTGACTTGAGAGTATGCTGCCGACTTTTAAGTAATGTGCGCATAGGCACTCTTCTCACCTTGGGGAGCGCACTGCCCGTTACTCCGTGACCGACCAGATTGAGGATGTGGCGGTCTGCGGCATATCGATGTGCATCTTGTACGAGTCGATTCCAGTGACTCGAACTGGGGTGGTACGTTTTTATGAGCCTGTAATGACAAGTGCATAGAACACTCCTGTTCCGTTCCGGGGCCTCACAATGCTTGACAAGATACTGACCGACAGCTTCAGGACATGTCTGAAGAAGACCTTCGCAGACATCGAAGCACAACAGGACCGCAGGGACCTTCAGGAGTTCAAAGAGGACGAGCCAAGAATCAGGGACAAGCTTCTCGCTGAAGTTCAACCATATCCACAGGACGTTGTACTAGATGAGGACTTTCTCGTAGCCGCAGTTGATGGTTCTGGCTCAGACAGCCTCTCAGTCCTCGACGATGTCCGTGTGCACTTGGTGAGTTCTGCGACAGTCATCCTCGACTCCAACACTCATGGCGAGTCACTCTTCAGGCCGCTCGATGCCAATCACATTGAGTCGCTTGTCGGTCATAGTCAGCCCTTTCTGGACACCCACTGGCATTCCGGAGTAAGAAATGACGCACGAAAGAAGCTGGCTGAGACCCTCATGGAGATCTATCCTCTAAAGGAGCTCAACCGGCTAGTATTGCCCTTCTTCACCGACTTCACGAGGGGCAAGATAACGTCGATGGCCGACCTCGAGGGTTCTGAATACGCTGGTTCAATCTCTGCCCTACTATCCATGGAGTCCCTCATCTCCAGGGCTCAGATTCTGACCGAGTCTGTGGTACATGAGCAGTTTCGAACAGTCGCCGAGTACGCCGCTGCACGAGCGGTCCTGACGAGCAGTGTCCATCCAAAGTATCTGCTTCTGGACGGTGCTCTCTCAATCTTCATGCATCCCACACGCCAGTACCCCTCTATGCCAAGTGGGTTCATGCTTCGTGAGCTGTGTGCACTTGCCAGAAAGGAGGGCGTCATACTCTGTGCTGTGAGCAAGAATCACACAATCCCCTTTGCTCACCGTATCGGGCGCCTTGCCCAGCAGAAGTATGGAAACGGAGCCAAGTGGTTCTGCCATCTCCCTGGTAGAGAAGACCCCGGAGGCGAACTCCGAATCTATTCCAATCGGCCGTACATCCCTCCGACACTGGCCGTGCCTTACCTGTATAGCTTCTCAAGGGACAACCGCCCCTCCAGAATCGACTTTGACAGGATCTGGTGGCTTCAGAACATCTATGTGAAAGACGACCCAGTTGCGACCAGAGAGAATGAGCAGGCGCTCTTTCGCGACATCGAGTTCATGTCAAGGGATGCAAGATGGTACGGGTATCCTGTAGCGTTGGCTCTTGCTCACGAACAATGCAAGCTGTCGTACGAGGACTTGCGCATAGCAAGAGAAGTGTGTCGGGATGTTCGCATGGAGATGGGCATAGACGAGCAGAGAGGAGACCCTCTCCGAGAGGACTTCAATTTGTGAGGTGAACGAATGCCACTCGACAGAGACAGACTAGGCGAACCATATGGAAAGGTCGGAATTGGAAACCAGTCCATGCTGGGTATAATGGGCAACAACAGGGACGTGAGCGTCGGAGAGATCTTCATGATCTACTCGAAGAGGGACGGGAGCGAGCGGGTCTTCTTCTTCAGAGTGCTTGACCTTGAGAACTACCTCCGGCATGTGGATGACATGTCAAGGGTAGCTGGCACCCTGATGGTCGAAGGTGACGCGTATCTGTCTGGTATCGAGAGGAACATGCTCCTCGCTGTAGGTGGGAAGATGCTGGGCTATGCCGAGCTGAAGAAGGACCCCAAGTCAGGGGATGACCAGTGGGAGTTCAGGTCTCCGCGTCGTCTGCCGGACCATCTGGCCGATGTGTACAGACCATTACGTGGGACCTCTGATGCAGTTGTGAGAGAGATGCTCGACACCCAGACGGGTGGCGAGATATACGTCGGGGACCTTCAGATAGGCGAGTCGACTCTGGATGTTCCAATCAGCATTCCTGCCAAGTATCTCCCAATGCATGTGGGAATCTTTGGTTCTACTGGAGCAGGCAAGAGCAACCTGATGATGGTCTTGGTCAAAGCAATGATTGACAACAACCTCCAAGCAGCCAGGAACAAAGATGCAAGTCTGAGGAGGGTCTCAGCGTTCTGCATTGACCCGCATGACGAGTTCGCTCAAGGCGTAGACCAGTACGGCATTCAGGACATCGTCGAGGCGATGGACCCACAGACTAGGTCTGATGTGCTAGGTGACTTCTACTACCTGACTTCACATCTGGCTGCCACATCACGAGAAATCAGCAGGTATGGACGCGACATTCGCATATTGTGGGAAGAGATTCAGCCAAGAGACCTGTACTCCATCATGGACTTCACACCTCAGATGTCCTTCTTCATAGACTCGATCTATGCACAAGAACGAGAGAACTGGGTCGCCGCGATACTCGATATGAGCGAGGACCCGAGTGGGACCCCAAGTGGGACTGTACATGCAGTACAGAGGCGTCTGGGCGTCTTAGAGCGCTCGTCAATCTTCGCCCGCAGTGGCAACTCCATTCTCAGTGATATCTATACAGCAATGGAGTCCGGGCGGGTACTGGTAGTCAACACAACGTTGTTGAGCGACATGGAGCAGTTCCTCCTCACCACGGTCGTGACGAGGACTGTTTCTGACCTGAGGCGGGCTGCAAAGAGCAGTGGCACTCTAGGTGACTTCGAGGCTCAGGGTCAGGTGCGACTTCCGAGGCCTTTCTTCGAAAGAGTGAAGGCCCAGGCCAAGAAGTTCTATAGTGCAGGCGGCGCCGACGATGCCGCTCCGATGAGAGACCTTAGGACACTGCCGGTGATCATGATTACAGTTGAAGAGGCGCCGTCAATACTCAACCCCCAGCTCATGCAGGGTCAGTCCGTGTTCAAAGACATCTCTAGGCAGGGACGGAAATTCAACATTGGTCTCCTGGTAGTGAGTCAACAGGTAAGTGTACTTGATAATGTCATCCTGAGCCAGATGAATACCGAGATCAACTTGCGACTTGGCAATGAGCGGGAGATAAAGGCCTGCATAGAGAATGCGAGCGTGAACATCTCTGGCTTTGAGGACGAGTTCAGAGTGATGGCCAGAGGTGAGGCCATTCTGACTGCATCCTACCGCGAACTGCCTCTACCGCTAAAGATTCCCCTCTTCGATGACCTCTTCAAGCGCGACCGGAGCAAGTACAAGTCGCCCAAGGCAAGACCGGACGAGAAACACATGTTGTGAGGTCTCACGTATGAAGAAGCGCATTGCCCACATTTCCGACACACACCTTGGCGCTCGACCTCGTGAGGGGGTCCGACCGGGCGTATGGGGCGTAGAGATGCGAGCGAGGCTACTTGAGAACGACTTCTATGAACGCTTCGCGGAGATATTCGACAGAATCGCCGCTCTTGACCCACCAGTGGACCTTGTGATACACTCAGGAGACCTCTACGACTCCCCGTGGGACAAGAACCCTCAGAGTCCACCTCCTGTCGCCCTTGAGACTGCTCTGTTGGTGCTCAAGCAGTTCATCCAGAAGACCGGGATTCCCGTGCTTCTTATCGAAGGCAATCATGGTCTATATCGTAATATGGAGGTGTCGCTGCTCGACTATCTGCGAATCTCTCTTGACGGAGTGAGTGTCGCCACTTATGTCGACTTCAAGCGAGCCCTCAGCGAGGGTCGTCCTCTCTTCTTCAGGTATGATGAACTTGATGTCTATTGCTTTCCTTACATCGAACCCGGGCTCTTGGAGTCCGCGGGTCTGGTTTCAGACTTCAATGACTGGGTCACGATTCACCAGAAACCATCGAGGAGAGATGCGGTTTCTGTGGCGGTCGCACACGGCATGGATATTGACAAGACCTTGCATCACTCTATCTTCAGCAACAAGTATGACTATGTAGCTCTTGGACATGACCACCATCAGCACCAATACCGGGAGGATGCGTGGTATGCGGGCTCTCCGGAGCGCTGGAGGTTCGACGAGTCACGTCACGAGAAGGGATTCCTCTTGGTCGAGATTGAGAAGGGGCAGCCACCCGTTGTCACCCCACAGAAGATTGAGTTGGAGCGGCCCGTCCTCACCGACCAGATTGTGCTGAGACCTGATATGACCGTAGAGACCGCCATCGAAGTTATCGATGAGTGGTTTGAGTCAAAGGGACTGAAGACGGCGTGGAACCCCCGGACTGCTGCACGTGTCAGTCTGGCTCTGACTGATGACTCTCCCCAAGTGCGAGGCAATGAGTTGAACATAGCTCTTGAAGGGCTCAGGTCAAGAGTGTTCACTGAGGGTTCGGGCTACAACATCTCTCAGTTTGTGTGGTCGCTTAAGAGGTCTGATACCGAACACTATGCATCTGCGTTCCCAGAGATTGAATCTGAGTACCTCATTGCAGACCCCGAGGCTGACTTCAAGGAGTTCTTGTCCTCGAAACAGCTGGACTCCGGTTATGATCCTGAAGTACTGACTCGTATTGCTGTGGGTGCTCTCAAGTTCGCTGTGACCCGACCCGACGAGAAACTGACCCTTGAAGGACTTGAGGAGGAGAGAGAGTGAAGATACTCACGCTTGATGTCAAGGACTTCAAACCCTACCGAAGGTTGACGCTTCCCGAAGAGGGCGAGTTGCCAGAGGGACTCATCCTTGTACGCGGTTCGAATTCCACTGGCAAGTCTTCCCTGTTCGAGGCCATTCTGTGGGCGCTCTGGGGGCCGAGGGCTGTTGGATCCGGAGTTGAGAATGACGACCTGGTCAGCTTCTCAGGAGTTCAGTGCCGTGTTCAGATGACCTTCGATGTTGATGGCAAGGTCTACAAGATAGAGCGTTCCTATGACTCGGCGGACGGAATGAAGGTAGTTCTCTATGAGAAGAAGAACAACGCATGGAAGAGTGTCGGGGACAAATCTGGTACAGTCGAGAGGAACCTCCAGGAGATCTTGAATCTGGAATGGCAGCAAGCGACTAACACACTGCTAGTACGCCAGGGTGAGGTTGCACTGATTGCCAACTCGACACCATCAGCTCTTCGAGAGCTCCTGCTGAAGGTCTACAACATAGAACTCATCGAACAGATGGAAGGGCAGCTTAACCACTTGGAGAAGGACATCGAGGGCAAGCTGAAGGACAAACGCACAAGTTATGAGCGTCCTGAGACCGCCGAGGCCTATGCCTCGCAGATTCGCGAGAGTGTGAAGCAGCTTCAGCGTGCACATGACGGCAAGAATGAGGAGCTGAAGACAGTCCAATCGCAGCTTGCGAGTCTCCCGGCTCGAGCGGCGATTCGAGCTCTTCACGACCTGTCTGCTGCCATCGACCGGAAGTCCGCGGAGTTGGCCGAGCGCCAAGAGGTCCTCCAGAACGCGCTTGATGAGGCTGGTCTAATGGACACCGACCCTAGTCTCATAGAGGCTAGACAGCGCCAGCTGGAGCGGGAGATGGAACGTCTTAATTCATTACAGACAACGATAGACTCGCGGATATCGGAGATAGATCAGCAGACCGGGCACATCAACGGGGTCGCTCGTGACTTCGGTGCGAAGATTGCCGTCTTGGAATCAGCTGTCCGCGTGTCTGCCCGCGCCGACATGCTATGTCCAACATGCCAGAAACCTCTGACGTCTGACGAGTGCAATCACATTCTCAGTGAGTACAGGCAGTCAATCTCTCAGGGTGAGCTCACGCTCAAAGAGCTGAAGGCAGAGAGGTCACGTCTTGCAGGTGAATCTCGTGAGACCCGGGCCAGCATGGTTGTGGTGGAGGGAGCTCTGAAGGGACTGTCACGACTTAGGAGTCGCCAGTCCGAAGTAGAGGCCTCGAAGAAACAACTTGAGGAAAAGGAAGCGGAACTCCAAGCAGTCTTGAGGACGCTTGGGGTGAAAAGCATTGAGAGCCTTCTCAAGAAGCACGGAGTCGATGCCGTCGTTGACCTCCATACTCTCATAGAGCAGACATCAACTCGCTATGAGAGCTTGAAGGGGGAATTGGAGTCCTTCGAACAGCGACTCCAAGACGAACAGCGCGCGCTCGCTGAGCAGGAGGCCAAGGTGATTCTGATGCGTCAACTGCAAGCTGAGATTGAGTCACTGGAGAAGATCCTTGAGCATACAAGGTACGTGCGAAGGAAGCTGGTCAAGAGTTTTGTTGCAGATTATGTCTTCCAGAAGCGACTCATTGGAATTGTCCGCGGTGCAACGAATCGTTACGTGCGCGAGTTCACGTCAGGGCAGTATACTAGCATCGACCTCGTACCTACTTCTGCCTCAGGAATCGGGGGTCAAGGAGTGGCTCTGAAAGTACAGGATGCGCGCGACAATGCGCTCAAGAAGACCTCTCAGCTGAGCTACGGAGACAAGACTGCAGTGAGCATCGGTCTCAGACTGGGGATCAGTCGGACCATGAGCAGCGTTCGTCCTCTCAGGGGTAGTCCTGCGGTCTCTCCGAGGGTGCGATGCGTGCTGCTCGATGAGCCTCTTGGGGGACTTGACAAGACACGACGTGCAGCAGTCATCGATGGCCTGACCCGGGACCATAGCTTCAAGCAGATATTCCTCATCACGCATACGGACGTGCAGGGTCACGAGGATGTCCCGACAATTGATGTGACACGCACTGGTGCATCAAGCGAAGCCCGGCTCCACATCCCGTCTGATGAGTAGCGAAGCCACAGGGAGAGAACGGCAGAGATATCAACTGGAGTCTGTTCCTGACGGACATGGCACCCCGATGGGACGTGACCAAGGCTGCAAGGTTCCTGTACGAGTACAAGTTCCTGATACTCGTTCTCTATGTTGGTGTCTTGGTGTGGAGTGCGGTCTTCAGTGCGGCAGTGGCCGACTACCTTGACACTTCATACTGGAACTCCCGTGGCGTGTGGCTTGGCAACGGAGACATCCAGGTGTTCGGCTTCACAGTGGAGTATATGTTCGAGGGGTATGGTGACTACTCCTTCTACTACGTCCACTGGGGACACAATATGCTCAGAGGTGTCATGCCATACAACAGTGACTTCGGATATCTTCGAATGAATGGCATTACCAATGAGAACGGTCTATTCGTCTTTCCCCCACTGACCGCCGTCCTCTATGCGATTGGAGTCCTGATCGCTCCAGACAACACAGGTATCGGGCTTCTCCTCGTCATCATGGGCTTCATCACAGTGTTTCCCGTGTATGGCATTGCCAAGAATCTGTCGAACAACCGCCATGTGGGCGAAGCGGCAGCTCTGACCTATCTTCTCAATCCCGCAGTGCTCTATCACACCGTGTTTGCTTGGCTGAATCCCGCTCCGTTCATACTCTTCTTCTTCCTCGGCTTCTATGCTCTCACAGTAGGTAGACGACACACGGGCACACTGCTCATCGTGACTGCTGCACTGTTCAAGCAGACCGCATGGCTTCTCGGTATTCCATTGATTGTCTTCCTTCTGGTCAAGGAACGGGTCCCAGGCCACTCAACTGGCCATCAGGCCCAGGGTGACAGCGACAAAGCGCCACTATCCGTTGAGCCCGACAATGTCAAGCGGCCTCAGCGTGGGATTGACCTTGTCAAGGCGGGTTTCCTCAGGCCCTCCAAATACTTGGATATCAGAGGTTTCGTCACCAGCTGTGCTGTGGTCCTGGGTTTTGTGGGCGCCATAGTGTTCCCTTTCTACATCGCACAGCCTCAGATGCTGTACCACTTGAGCCTCGCCAGCGGTGGCTTCTGGATCGAGTCGCTCACAGAGCTTCCGGACTATTCTTCGCCGATACGTCTGCAGCACCTTCCCGTTCTAGTAGGGTTGCCAGACCTTGCTGCAGGGTTGAACTACATCGTGTACTATGGCTTTCTTCTGACCTTCACATTGGCTGTCTCATTCGGCCTGATGATGTTCATTGACAAGGACATGACTCGGAGACGTTACTACTTCCGCCATCTGCTATTCTTCACTATGATGATGATACTCCTCGTCAACATCACAGGACCCAGAGGGATTTACAAGTACTACCTCACCCTCCTTGCTCCCTTCTTCTCTATATTCTCATCCGTGAAGATGGTCACAAGTCAGGAAGAGCACATCCCGTTCTCGTTCTCAATGCTTTGGATGCCCATCGCCTTGACACTCCTCTACCTTGTACCCAATCGCAACGTGTACTTCGTTTCTCTCATACTGATTGCAGCCGCCTATGCTCTCGCACGTCAGATTGGTGTTCTCTGGGCTGCTATCACAACACCGGCGAGGCGCTTGTCTGCGCAGACTCGGAAGCTTCTGAGACCGATGCTCTCACACTATCTGATTGTCAGAGCGAACATCCACAGGGCTCTCTATGGTTCGTTCCAAGAGGCGACAGACAACAATGACGTATGCGCATAGTGTGCCTTCCCGTCTGGATAGGTCTCTCAGTAGTTTGGCGACGAGTCTTAGGACTTGGGTTGTCATGCATCCCGTCGAGTTAGTGGTCTTTGTGGGGAGTCTGCTTGTGTGGCTGATGGTACTTGGAAAAGCCATGGCATTGTTTAACGGCGATGCGCCATACCGTGGCGCTTGGAATGGTATGCTCTACTTGGCTCTTCCGGGTTTCACAGTTGCGTTCAACCTTGAGGGATGGGCCGACTATGATTACTATTACAATACGTGGGGTCACCAACTGCTGTCTGGCTACCTACCTTATACTGCTGAATTTGAGCATCCCACGACGCACGGCACGGAGTATTATGCTCCATACTACTTTCCTCCACTCTTCGTCTATTTGTGTGGTCTTGGTCAGCTGCTGCCATTTGGCCCGTTCGGAATCGCCATACTACTAACAGCGTTTGGTTACATGACTGCTCTGCCGCTCTATGGTATTGCGCGCGAGCTCTCAGGGAGTGAAATGGTTGGGTTGTGTGTGGCGGCCACTTACCTGTTCAATCCATTGGTCCTGTTCTACACCGCATTCCAGTGGTTGAATCCCGCACCGTTCGTCTTCTTCTCTACGCTGTCGTTTTACCTAGTTGTGAAGGGGCGGACTGCTTCGGCAGTAGTGAGCATGGTATTTGGAGTGTTCTTCAAGCAGATCTGTCTCTTTCTCTCCTTACCATTGATTGCCTATGTCCTGAAGAAAAGCTATCTATCCTCCAAGAGGACTCCCGACAGGCATGGTACCATCGTCATCAGTACGTTGAAGGGCCTTGTCAGACATGCCATGGTGGCAGTGCTGACCGCTATTGCTCTCTCTCTGCCATATGTGTACGACCTGCCGCACTACTTCTACTCCCTGTTTCAGCGTCTGAGTCCCTTGCATCTGAACAGCCTATCAAGTCCGCCACCATATGACCACCCGCTCACAGTGGTTGTGCCGTTCATCACTGTTGGGGCTCCGCTCTGGTTGAACCAGCTGCTCAACGCCCTCAGTGAGACCTCAGCTGGACTTGTCGGTGGGAGTGTCCTGTTCTTCACATTGATGCTTAGTGAGACCCCGGACCAGAACGCAGACCACGGATACTGGCGAACGGTGCTTTACCTGACCTTACTTCTGTTTCTGTGGGTCCACTTGTTCGCGCCAAGGGGCGTCTACAAGTACTACTTCGTAGGAATCATGCCTCTCGTCTCTCTACTTTCAGCACCGAGTATGTGCAAACGTGGTTCCATCTCCATTAGACCATCGCCAGCTATGGTCCTCGGGCCTGTCACACTGAGTCTGCTTATTCTACTGCCCGACCGGAACATCTACCTCGCATTCGTCGTCGTCATATTACTGCTATTCGCTGCAGGTCCGAGAGTGGAACACCTCTTCGACTTTGGCCCAGCGTCATCACAGAGCAACCTGCTGTCATCGCGTGGGACCGGCATTAGGCCAAAGTCTGACTCTTCGCCCTCTCCGCCTTCTTCTTCTCAATGGTCTTTGTCAGGCTGGCCATCTTCTCATCGAGCTTCTTGATCTGCTCCTCGTAGGTCTCCTGTGACATGGTCCCTGACGCGCGTTTCTTTTCAACATGGTCCCTCAGTTGCTGAACTGAAGAGATCTCCTTTTCGAGACCCTGTATCTCAGCACTTAATGCGGCGACTCTGTCCTCTTCTTCCGTCCGGAACTGCTTCGCTGGGACCATCAGTCCCAGCTGCTGTTGTGTCTTCTCTGCAAACTCTTGGAACTGGCTCCTCAATGCTTCAATCCGTTCACCGGATGACTCGATCTTCTTGGTGAGCTTTTCTATGTCCTTCTGCAGGTCAAAGACCGCATTGACGAGCCTCTTCAGAGTAAAGTCGATGTCGGCTGGAACCGTCGTCCGTTGCTCTACAGCCGCGACGGTTCCCGGAGTGGTCTTCCCCTCTTGTGCTGCTGCAACCTCACTGGGCTTCACAGAACGCGTTATTGCCGCCAGCCAGCGGAATGCATTGACCGCAAAGACTCTGTTGTCGTCTTTCTTCAGTCCTCCTCCCCTTCGAAAAACCTCGTAGCTGCCAATGCACATGACTCTCCCCTTGCCATGTTCTGCTATAGCTATTATTGGTGCGGCTGGTGGCTCGGCCTGAGATGAGGTTGATGCAATAGTCATTGCTCCCCCGCTGACTCTGAGCGTGCATGCGGCCGGTACTAGCAGTTCGCTGATGTTCTCGGTCACCACATGACCAACTATGTTCGTGATGATGGGCATCGTAGGCATTCCATCATTATTCCTCTCGTCCTTGACTGCCGTGTTTTCGAACTCTATTCCGAATGTCTTCGAGAGCTGACTCATGTTGTTCATGAGCCCTCTATCGCCTCCGGAGAGTGACAGCAGCATCAGTCCTCCACCATCAAGGACATACTTCCTGAGCGCGTCCATCTCTGCTGGTCTCAGTTTTGAGCTGTTAGGACAGGCTAGCACGAACACGTCTGAACCCGCAAGTGTCTTGGGCAGAATCATAAAGTCCGTGTATGGCTCCACATCGAAGTCATTGTCACGAAGGACCTGTGCAAGCTGCGAGTATGTGGAGTCAATCCTCCCACGGTCGTTCTGCGTCTGATCGAACAGGACTTTCTTTCTGCCAGCGCTCAACTATACCACCTGTTTCAACTCATGTGAAGGTCTCTGAAGGCCCACTAATGAGACTTCCGTACTCGTCTGACCAAGCTTTTATCATTCGGAACGATATAAGGTGTCATATGACACACACTGATGACTGCATATTCTGCAAGATTGTGAAACGACAGATTCCTGCATCAGTAGTCTTTGAAGACGAGCACTGCATGGCGTTCATGGATATCTATCCGGTCAGCAGAGGCCACTGTCTGCTGATACCGAAGAAGCACTTTGTGAACCTGCTGGATGTAGACCTCGATGTTGTTGCGCACATGGCAAGGAGGCTCTGCGAACTGACTCGGAGAGTGAAAGCCGTTCTGTCCCCCGATGGTGTGCTCAGTGCAGTGGCAAATGGAGAAGGGGCTGGTCAGGAGGTCCCCCATCTTCACTTCCACGTGATACCCCGAAGTAAGGGTGACCCATTTGGGTTCCGTTTTCCTCCCAACTACCGTGAGAAGATGGCTGACAGGAGCGAGCTTGACAAGCTGGCCAAGGCTATCCGCGGCGTGTGACTCTTCCTAGCGCCGCTTCAGGTCAAGGAGATTCAGTCCCGTGACTTCATCTCTGGTGCGTACCAGCGGGTCCTGAAGTTCTGTCATGAAGAGCTCGGCAGTGACTGACACCTCGCAGCCTTGTAGTACATGTCCGCCCGTGCATGACCCCAGCCCATCTGCCACCACTGCGTGAGCATGGACTATGACCTCCCCGTCTTCAAGCCGCGCTATGTTGCCAGTACATGAGGCCACCTCCAAGTCGCGTTCAATGTGAATCTCCGTGTACTGCTTGCCGTGCACATCGAAGTAGCCCAGTCTGGCCTTTCGAATCGCTCCTATGAGCATGAAGTACGCGGCCTTGACATCGTGTCTGCGTGCCACTTCCGCAATCGAGTTGAGAATGTCCTCCCCCGCCGAGAGCCTGCATACAAGTACTCTTGCGGGCTTGGATGCGGTTGCTTCTACCATATGCCACCTTGACGCGAGTCTTCTAATGAATCTCACGCTCACCACTCGCTTTGGAAGGGCTTATCAGCCAGCCTTTGCCCACGATAGCTCGAGTGCAACTCGTGTACGAAGAGAGAGACGCCTCGGAAGAGAAACAGGGTTGTCTGGATGACTTCATTGACTGTGAGAGCACAGACGAAGGGAGAGAGATGACATCCTCGGGGCACCGGAGTACCCCTGCTAGCAAGGCTACTCGGTCGACGACTGATACGAACACTGACTATGTTCCCGATGATACTGGAGATGCAACTGATGTCGAGGAAGAAGAGGTCAGCACTGCTGAGCCTGAGGAAGTTGCAGCCGAGTTCATCATTGGTCCTCGGGACACTCCCGACAATCTGCCCGCTTCGTTCCTGCTCTCAGTTGACTACGACGGCCCGCGGAACAAGGCCATTGCCCGCCTCTACAGACCTGACACGAAGGAGGTGTTCTTCTGGTTCGACAATACCGGTCATCAACCATACTGCTACACGGACCTCTCAATCCAACAGGTCGAGGCCAAGATCAAGCGCAATCCGGGTTTTGTGAAGGCTGAGTCAGTACAGCTTAAGGACTTGCTTCGCGACAGAGTCATCACAATGACCAAGGTCGTTGGTAACAACCCGCTAGCTATAGGAGGCGGGACCGGTGCCATCAGGGACCTGCTTACCGACCCTGTCAGTGGGGCCAACAAGGCATGGGAAGCGAACATCCGCTATCGGAACTGCTACACCTACGACAGGGGTATCGTCGCAGGGATGATGTACAGCATCAAGGATGGTGTCCTGACCCCAGCACCCCCGGTCATCGACCAGAAAACAATGGATGCACTCATGGAGACCGTCAAGGCTGAGAAGGGACTTGAGAGGATAGTCCAGACATACGCTCCCTTGTTCTTTGCAGAGGTTCCACACATCAAGAGGCTCGCAGTGGACATCGAGGTCTACTCTCCCCAGGTGAATCGTATTCCTGACCCGAACGTCGCTCAGAACGAGGTCACTGCCATCGGGCTCAGCGACAACGAAGGGCTCAACAAATGCCTAGTATTGAAGCGCAAGGGGGTCCCATGGGGCGAGAAGTCTGCAGGATTTCCCGCCGAGCTTGAAGTGGTGGCCTTCGATAGCGAGCGCGAGATGATTCTTGAGGCCTTCAGCATAATTGACAAGTACCCAGTAGTAATCACGTTCGTTGGCGACTCGTTCGACTTCAACTACCTGTATAATCGTGCCAAACGACTGAAGATTGACATAAAGACCCAGTGTCCCATATACCTAGGTAAGGATGTCGCTCTGCTGCGAAGGGGCGTCCACGTCGACCTCTACCGCTTCCTGAAGAACCCATCAATACGCCTCTATGCGCTGTCCGGAGCATATGAACAGACCAACTTGGACTCTATAGCGAAGGGTCTCCTGAAGGTCGGGAAACTGAAGATCAGCTCTGAGATATCACTGATACATCTCTATGAGCTCGCGCACTATTGTTGGCAGGACGCGAGCATCACCCTTCAGATAACGACGTACAAGAATGAACTGCTCTTCAGACTCATTGTTCTTCTGATGCGTATCTCAAGGCTCTCGATGGAAGATGTCACGAGGCAGGGTATCTCCTCTTGGATTCAGTCGCTTTTCAGACAGGAGCACCGTTCGCGTGGCTGTCTGATCCCACGACAGGTCGACATCGAGACCTTCAAGGCGTCTGAGGCCCAGACCGAGGCTACAATCAAGGACAAGCGGTTCAAGGGGGCAATCGTCATCGACCCCATCGCTGGTGTGCACTTCAATGCGACCGTGCTCGACTTTGCGAGTCTGTATCCGACCATAATGAAGCGTCACAACATCAGTTATGAGACCGTTGACTGTCCTCATGAAGAGTGTAAGGCCGCCACTGACAACCGTGTTCCTGAGACCGACCACTGGACCTGCAAGAAGAACAGAGGCATGATCAGCCAGACGATTGGCTTCTTCCGTGACATCCGAGTGGACTGGTTCAAGGCCAAGAGCAAGGACAAGTCACTCGATACCAAGACCCGTGACTGGTATTCCGTGGTGGAGAGGGCTCTGAAGGTGTTTGTCAACGCCTCATATGGCGTCACAGGCGCACAGCACTTTGAGCTCTTCTGTATGCCTGCGGCCGAGAGTGTCACTGCATTTGGTCGCGACGCCATAATGAAGGCGAAGCGAAAGGCAGAGTCAATGGGCATCCGCGTGCTGTATGGGGACACCGACTCTGTGTTCTTGGACAGTCCTACTCCTGAGCAGCAGAGCGAGTTGGTCCGCTGGTCTGCAGAGGAGCTCGGAATTGACTTGGAGGTAGACAAGACCTACAAGTATGTGGCTCTCTCAGAGCGAAAGAAGAACTACATCGGTGTATATGGTTCGGGGCAGGTGGAGGTCAAGGGTCTTAGCGGCAAGAAACGCAACACTCCTGACTTTGTCCAGGCCGCGTTCAAGGAGATGCTTCAGGTCCTCAGCCGAGTGGACAGCATTGAAGGCTTCGAAACGGCCAAAGGCCAGATTCGAGGGATAGTGAATACAGTCCTCGACCGTCTTGAGGGAAAGAGAGAGCCCTACTCGCCAGAGGAGCTTGCCTATCGGGTGCAGATGACAAAAGACCTCAGGTCGTACGGCCAGAGCAAACCACAGCATGTACGTGCCGCGGAGATGCTTGAAGCCAAGGGCTTCGACATTCAGGCAGGCACGCTTATCGAGTACATCAAGACGAAGGGTGATGGTGTGTTACCCGTCCAGCTAGCGCGGGACACGACCTACTGGATTGACAAGGACAAGTATCTCGACACGCTAAGGTCCGTGTTCGAGCAGGTCTTGGACTCGGTAGGTATCGACTTCGATGAGCTGCTTGGTTTTACAACACTGGACCAGTTCTTCTGAGTGTGTCTGCAGAGTCCGGTCAAGAAACTCTTTTATCGGACGTGATAGAGAATCCCCAATACAGCTCTAGTCTGCACGTTCTGCTCCGATGGGGACAAAGACATGAAAGTCAATCTCAGAGAAATCTTCATGAAGAAGGTACTCGTTCTACTCCAGCCTGAGGACGTGGGGATGTCTGCCAAGGACTTCCTCTCCCAGTATGGATCGTACCTCACCGATGTTGGTATGGTGGCCAAGAGAACTAGTGGTCAGACGGTCTATCAGAGCAAGACTGCTCCAGTCGACCCTAAACACACCCAGTTCTTTGAGGACTGGGTCAAGTTGGCGAATGCACTAAGCATCAACTCTGTGGCTGGAATGGACTTCTACACAGATGGTTGGTTTGCTCGTGACCCGAAGTATCAGACGATGACATCGAAGGGGAAGGCCATGACCCACCAGATATGCCCGAACCGAGAGGAGTTCTGGCAGTATGGTGCAGAGATAGTACGAGAGCTGGGCTGCTACCCGATCAATGAGATATTCCTCTTTGGCATTGGCTTCATTGGCGACCACTTCTGTTTCTGTGAGCGGTGCAAGAAGGAGTTTGCCCCGAAGGTGAACCAAGAGCCCAAGAGGCTCACGTATGAGTACGTCTCCGAGAACCCCGAGTACCACACCATGTGGCACAGATGGCGTGCAGAAAAAGTGGCCCAAGGCCTTGCGTATCTGCGAGACGCCGCTCGGGACGCAGATGCAAAGGTTGGAAGAGCTGATCCGCTACGGCTCAGTGTGGAGGTTCTGATTGACCCCATAACAGGTCTCTCTGAGGGCGCGAAGGACCAGTACGGATATGACTATACCAAGTTCGGAGAAGTCACAGGCAACATTCTAATCAACCTGTTTCCGTGGTCCCCGCTTCTTCCACGGAAGGGATCCAAGGAATACAACGACCTCGTCGAGTCGCTCTACTTCACTGGTGAGTTCAAGCGCCGTGGGGGCCGTGTGTCACTGTTCCGATGGGGCGTCACAAGCACCGAGCAGATTGATGAGCTCCGAGCCCTTGCAAAGGACTGCAATATCGACCGAATCGTGACCACTCTTCAATACCCGGGTGACTACTCCACAAGGCGCGAGAGTGCCATTGGAAGCTATTAGACCAATGACCCACTACTGAGGAGTACCGCAGTACGGGCATTTTGAAACGCCCGCTTCAATGGTCTTTCCGCATGAGAAGCAGAACACGGTGCTCCTCTTGTCTTGTCGCGTATCGTCAACAAAGGGGCTCAGCTCACCCTGCATGAACAAGGCGCCGAGTCCTTCATGAGGCTCTCTTGATGACAACTGACATGTGGTCTTACTCACATCTGAGTCTAGGCCACGTCGCGAGCCGTGTGCAGTTCCGTCAGGACCGCTCTCAGGGACGGGTCTCTCATACGCGCCCACCCCCCGACGGAAACCATCTCTGTTCCTTGTGACGTCCCTGCTGCCAGCGTTGTCGCAGTCTCGTGTAGTGGACCGTGCCCTCACGGCATAGTCAAGGCTATCGAAGTCGCGACGATAGTCCTCAGTGCCGAAACCTGGGTCTGTGGCCGAACCACTGGCTATCCGTCCTCGTCCTCTGCCGTACGTCCACTGATCTGGCGCCTCCTCTATGCCCCTGGAGTGGCCCAAGAATCGGTGATGCGAGTCACTCTTCATTCGTTCATAGTCGGTGGGCGTCAGGCCAAGCATCTCCAGTGCGCGGTCTCTCTCCACGCATCTCTTACCCAATGGACAGCAGTATGCCAGACTGCCATGGCATAGAGCAGCCATTGCTCGTTCCTGCACGGACTTGTAGACCGGAGTGATCCTTCTCCTGCCGAGAACAAGAGTGTCCCCCTCAGCTCTCAACTCGGCATAGCCACTCTGAGCCAGAGCCTCGACCAACTCTCTTGCAGGATATGCGCGGCCTTCGATGACCACAAAGCCCTCTGTCCTATCAAGCTTCACTGGACGCTCGCCTGCCCTGTCGTCATAGTCATCGTTGTATCTCGTGATGGCCACCTCTAGGCTGTTGGCATACTGCCATTATGTCTTCTCAATACAATCCCGTGTATTACGCAGGTAATCCGCCATGCCAGAAACTATTTGTGGTGGGTATGAAGTGCACAATTCGAAACGGGGCCTCGAGTCCCGAGAAGGTGTGACTCATGGGTACAAAGGCTGAAGGCGCCGCTCAGGGCTACACAGTCCTCGGTGCAATCGTGCTAATCATACTGGGCCTTAACATGACGATTCAGGGCCTAAATGCTGCAGCTGGTAGCGACTTTAATGGCGTAGTGACAGCTGTACTGGGAATTGTGCTGATTGTTATGGCTGTCTTATCATTGGATGCCTGTGGATTCATCTACTGGAAGATAAGACGCAACGGTCTTCTCCTTGCCATCTTCGGCTTCATATCAATCGTCATAGTCATACGTGGGCTTAGCTTTGACATCATCGGCTGGTTGATGAATGTGGGCACGCTCGCGGGACTGATGATAATGATTGCAGGCATTCTCATTATGACGAAGGGCTGAACTGCGCTTCTGTCATGTCTTGCTAGTGCTGATTCGTCAAGTCTCTATGAGTGTGTGGGACGCCTGGAGCGGAGTCCTCCCTCCAGCGTCCTGCAGGCTGCTTTGCCAACTGCTCCTCGTTCCTTTGAGATTTGGTTCCATCGCAGATTATATAATGTGCATTCAGTTCAGGGCGGCTCGCCGAGTATGGGATGGTGCGTCTTATGGAACAGAAACACATCGACATTCTCCGGGAACTTGGTTTTAGCATCACTCCTGAGATGCTGAAGAACGAGTATTGGCAGAAGCGTGGAGCAGAGGCTCTGGCCATAACCACGCAAGAGCGTGAGATATACGGCTGTTTGGATCACACACGAGGTCAAGGACTGCAGCTGTTCGACATCGAGGGCACAGAGTATCTTGACATGACAGGGGGGGTGGCTGTGCGTGCCTTCGGTCTGAGGTATCCCCCATTACTTGACTTTGAGATACGAATCAACGATCTTGAACGAGAGATGCCCGGGATGGACTTCGATGCCATTCCTCAGACTCTGCTTGCTGAGAAGCTGGCCAAGATGACTCCTGGCGACCACAAGAAGCGTGTCACCTTCACCACATCGGGTGGTCGTGCAGTTGAGGGATGCATGAAGTCTGCCATGGACTTGAGCGGCAAACAGAGATTCGTGGCCTTTCTGCCTGCCTTTCATGGGCGGACCGGATATGCTCTGTCGCTCACGGCATCGAACAGTCGTCACAAGAACGGCTATCCACAGGGTGTTGATGTGACTCGGATATACTACCCGTACTGCTACAGGTGCCCCTATGGACAGGATGTTGAGGACTGCAACCTCCAGTGTGTTGAGGCCCTCAGATATGCTCTTCAGGTCGAGGGTAATGACATAGCGGCCACGGTCATGGAACCACTATGCGGCGAGGGAGGTCTCATTGTGCCTCCTGCAAAGGCCGTGAAGGGCATGTATGAGGTGACCAAGGAGGCAGGTGCGTATTTCATGTCCGACGAGGTGCAGGCCGGCATGGGCAGGACCGGCAAGTTCTGTGCAATCGAACACCACGGTGTTGTACCGGACTTCATCTCTATGGCAAAGGCACTTGGTGGCGGTTATCCGATGGGCGCATCCATCGGGCCCGCTCCAATGTACACTGCTGCAAGCCGACACTCGGAGACATTCTCCGCAGAGCCCAAGATGGCAACTCTCTCTCTCTGGGTCCTGAAACATCTCGAGGACATGCAGTTCATGAAGAAGAATGCAGAGAATGGAGCATATCTGCTGAAGCGGCTTGGCGAACTCAAGGACAAGTACGAGGTCGTCGGGGACGTTCGTGGACTTGGCTTGATGGTGGGTGTCGAGTTCGTCAAGGACAAGAAGACCAAGACAAAGGCTGTGCAGTTCAGGAACCAGCTCGTCCACACGCTTGTGAAAAAGCAAAAGCTGTGGATTCTGGGCGCAGGTCAGAATTGCATCAGATTCACTCCAAGCTACGTCATAACCCGTGAGCAGATTGATGACGCGGTGAGTCGACTGGAAGAAGGCATTCAACAGACTCCGAAGTAGGCTCACCTGCCGGTGGTGACAAAGAACAGGTCGTGCATCTTCTGATGCACGGCCCATCTCGTCTATTTGAGCGCCATCAGTATGGCGCCGATGATGACAATGATCCCTGCGAGCCCCGCTGGGAAGTAGAGGATAATGCCCAGTATGAGAAGGATGAGCCAGTTCTTCTGGAGCTTGAGGGACTTGATGTCAATCACTCCACTGGTGGCCAGTATGATGAGCGATATCACGATGGCTACTATGCCCCATATGATGTTGCTCAGGAAACCCATGTTGAATGGGACCCAGAGCAAGAAGGGCGCGCCCACAATCCACAGTATTCCCAATAGGAGACCGATTATGCCGCCCAGTGTAACGAGCAGCTGACCGGCCTTCTGAAAGTCGTTTGCCATTCTGTTTTCTTCTCCGGTTAACTTGTTCTTGCTTGCCTCGAGGCTCCGGACTCCACTGATAGACTCCTGACGACCGCGTCCTGGCCGCCGCGAGGTTGGTACGAATGGGGTGTGGTTCTATTTAAGAGTGCGTGCAGTTCTCTCCGGCTTTCATTTCTGCCTCCTCCTCGACGCCGAGAGCTGATGTTCGTCACAGCACGAGTGAATGACAGACTACGAGGTGATATACCTCATCTGGAACCTCTCATCCAGCTGACCGGCACAAGCGCGCTGAAGCCAGTACTCGGTGACAGACTGTGTTGCTATCACGGGCTAGCGTCTCCTAGATTGCCCGGGGCAACACGACCCGTGCTGAAGCCGAAGGGCGGATATGTGGGCTGAGCCCATGGATGCAGGGAGTACGCACAGCCTCTCTGGTCGTACATGGAGAGCCCTGAGGTGTGGATGAGGCAGAACGACCACGGCATGAAGAGCATGGTCGAGTCGGGCCACTCGGCATTGAAGAGGCGATACGGTGGTACACTCAGGTCGAGAGTCGATTGATGACCCACGGTCTGCAGAGGTGCTCCTGAAGGTCATCGCCTACAACGCACAGCGACTACTGCATCTCTTCTGGGAATACAGCTGAATTATGCAACAGGCTCCTGAAGGGCAGTATGCTTATGAATAACTTGAGCATAGACACTGATAGCCCACAGGAGGTGAGTCGTATGGAAAGGGATACAAGACTAGCACTGCTAGCAGTGCTGCCACTGACTGTGGTAGTATCAATGAGTGTGGTTCCGCTGACACTGGTTCCGGTGGTCCACACTGTGATTGCACCTCTGAGTCACGACGCTGCGACCGACGCGGGTGTTTCTCAACTCGCCGAGTTCCTACCGGGTGCCATAGTCGTGAACCCGTTCAGCCTGCTTGGACGCCTTGTACTACTGAGAGCCATTGTCGATGTTGTGTGGGTATGCCACGGAAACCCTGACGGACTCCATACGCAGTCCGGACTTGTCACTTGGGACTATTTCCGTGAGTTCATGGGTCTAACGCCGGCAACAAGGCAATACGTCATGTCCTGCCACTCTGCAGGACTCCTTGATCGTTTTCCAAGCCTTGAGCGCACAGTCCCAAGGAGCTCGGTCGTCGGCGGAGTGATTGATGCTGGACTCCTAGCTGGCTTGACTGCTATGCACATCCACCTCTTCCATGGTGATGTCGATGCTGCTCGAATCGTTCTGATGGCATCGCTTGAGTCGACACTGGAGAGGGTGTGCAACAATCAGGTATTGCCGCTTGGTCTTGGGCCCAACGAGATCTTCTGGGCGGCTGTCGGAGTCGCTTTCCTCGTCATCTCACTCCTTGCAGGCGCTGGAATGGGGTGGGCGCTGGAAGAGGAAACGATTCGAGCTGTCGGACTGATGCTGGCGGTAGGATATCTGGAGAACCTCACCAATATAGTTCTGCTATGCATTGGCTGGCTTTCCGGAGCGGTTTCATTTCTGGCGTTTCTCGCATCCGTACTTCCAATATTCCCGGCACTATTATACTACGTCATCATCTCGGTGGCGTGGTATAATGCATGGAAGGCAGGTGTGTTGGTGACCAGTGCAAGCACACCTTGGCTGACATGGCTAGCGAACATCGCGACAGCTCTTACAGTACTGGCACTGCTTCTAGGCATCCTGAGCGACCTGCAGGACAACGACGACCAAGCGACAACACTGTTCGGATGAGTGGGTGGATTCCATGAGCTTCGGGTACTCTCTATATCATTATCGAAAGGAACGCAATCCGGTCATACAGCATCTCCATGTTGTTGGCGCCACTAGCCCCGGCTCTGCGGTTGAGCTAGCAAGCATAGTCGAACGTGTGCATGTGCGCGAGTCATCGATAAGGCGTCTTGTACGCGGAGGCTGGTGGGTTTCCTCGACCGAAGACGGGCGTCTTTATCTGGACGTGGCCCTCGTCAAGCGGAGAGCCATACGGTCAGGAATAGGTCAGTTGGTCCTGATGGAATCCGTCATCGTGGTTGTAGTTCTTCTTACAGCGATTCAACCGGAAACCTACCTTCCGCCAGAAATCCTTCTTCTCATTCTGGGACTCCTCTCCGTGATGGTTGTTGGCTTCGCGTATCTAGAAGCCTGGCCCTACTTCTATCTGAGGCGAAAGAGAGTCTGATGCCGATGTGTCAAGCAGCCGGAGGTGTTGCAGCTGACTTGGGATTGGTTCAAGAGGCGATACATGGTGTCCCGAGGCCAAGGGGCGATGGCCGAAGGTAGGCGGAGATGCCCGTGAAAGTGGTGACCAAAACAATCAGCGACTCCTGCAGCTCATCTGGGTGAACAGATGAATTATGCAACAGACTCTCCCGGACACAAACACTTATCAGTTCACGCGAGTGCCCCGTCCTATTACTAAAAGGAGGTAATATGCACAGATGGTGATGACCCAATGGGGGAATCATGTTTGTCAGACGCTCTTTCTTAGCATTGCCTCCTTCCGCGAAACTCGTGTACGTTCTTCTTAAGTTCCATCGCCGGATGTCCCGGCAGGACTTGATTGAGCAGACCTTCTTACCACCTAGGACCGTGAACTATGGTCTCAGTAGACTGAAGGGACTAGGTCTAATAAGAGAAGAGCCGCACCGAGAGGACAGAAGGATGACGATGTACGTCTTGACGGGCACACCCGCGTGATTCCCTTTCATCGGACCAAGGCACTCAGCATGAGCCGCCTTGGTCCTCCTATCTATCCGCACACGGGTCCGGGAGGTCCTCCATCCAAAAGCCTCTTATCGCTGGCGAAGTGGGACTGCCCTCAAGACAAGAGGCGCGACGCATGGACTTCTACACCAGAGCAGGAGTTGAACCGTTAGGTAGTGAGACAAGGACGCACTTCACGAACGAAGTACGGCCTGAGCTTGCAGGAAAGAAGGTCGTCCTTGTAGGCTGGGTACACATACTCCGCGACAAGGGCAGGATCAAGTTCGTGATTCTGCGCGACGAGCATGGGACAATACAGGTCACAGTTCCCGAGAAGAAAGTGCGGCCGGAGGTCTTTGAGACCATAGGGCGTCTTCGAAGTGAGTTTGTGATTGTGGTGCGTGGCACAGTGGTCGCCACTTCTCAGGTCGAGTCAGGTGTTGAGGTCATCCCCGATTCCGTTAGGATCATCAATAATGCTGACAGACTGCCAATAGACATTGTGGAGGGCAAGGTCGATGTTGACCTTGATACGCGTCTGAATCATCGAATCATAGATCTACGCAAGCCCAAGGTCAATGCGATTTTTCGCGTACAGCACTCACTCGTGAGGTTTGCTCGCGAGTTTCTGGAGAACAATGATTTCGTTGAGATTCATACGCCGAAGCTGGTAGCAGAGGCCACAGAAGGTGGTGCCAATCTCTTCGAGGTCAAGTACTTCGAGCGACGTGCCTACCTTGCCCAGAGTCCTCAGTTCTACAAGCAGCTGATGTTGCTCGCTGGTTTCGGAAGGGTGTTTGAGATTGCTCCGGTCTTCAGGGCGGAGAAACACAACACACGTCGCCACGTCAATGAGTACACCTCCTTCGACCTCGAGATGGCATGGATATCTGGAGTGGAGGATGTGATGAAGATGGAGGAACAGATGCTCCATCACGCATTCAAAAAGACCGCTAAGCATGCAGCCTCGGACCTAGAGCTACTGGGAGTGGACTTCCATGTCCCGAAGATTCCATTCAAGAGAATCAAGTACGCGGATGCGATACAGATGCTAAGAGATGAGGGTAAGGAGGTCAAGATAGGAGATGACTTGGACCCCGAGTGCGAGCGCATACTTGGTGAGCTGTTCCCTCAGCGTTTCGGTACAGACATGGTCTTCATCACTCACTACCCTTTGGAGTTGAGACCTGCATACACCATGCCAAGCCTCACTGACGAGGGCATGACGGAGAGCTTTGACCTCACCTACAAGGGAATGGAGATAACCACCGGCAGTCAACGTATTCATCTCCACGACCTGCTTGTCGAGCGGTTCAAGGCCAAGGGCTACAACCCTGAGAACTTCAGCTTCTACATAGACCCATTCAGATACGGCGCACCTCCCCACGGAGGACTGGGTCTGGGTGTAGAGAGACTGACCATGCAGGTGTTGGGGATTGACAACATCCGTGAGGCAGTGTTGCTCCCACGCGACCGCGAGCGTCTGACACCATAGTTGTACGAACTCCTTGGACCAAGGCATGTAATACTACCCCTTAAAGGACGCCTGACGCCTTCCCATACATCCTGTGAGAGGAAGGTACTGCTCCAGATGAGTGACCGACTCCGTTCCAATCTCTACGCATCGATTGCCACACTTGACCAGCTCAAGAAGATGTACGAGATGGGCGTTGTGGATGTGTCCTCCTTCCGGCGGGAGTCGGAGGCACTCCTCCAAGACATTGCGGAGAGTATTGATGCCCTTCGCCGGGATGGTCTTGACGTCTCCTCCTTCTTTTGGGGTGAACGGATTCCCGAGTGCTTTCCCGAGGCCACAAGGCTGATCGAGGTCAGTTCGGGTCGGTCAGACACGGCCTCCCAGTCAGTTGACATGGAACGCTACTACGACCAGATAGGCCTTGCAGCACTTGATGTTGCGACCGCCAACTCCTCAAAGGGGATTATGGGGCTTGCTGAGCTGATAGTCGAAGTGGTGAAGCGCCTCCCTCAGTACAAGAACGTCCGTTATGCCGACGTGATTGAGGCTGTCAATCGCGTGGCTGAACACGGGCTCATCCCAGGGATACGGACTCTCAGGGGTGGAGTGAAGGTGGTCCAACTGCGTCCCCTTGAACTGGGGCCGGACCAAGCTGAAGTCATCAACCTCGCTGCAACAAGAGGCTCTGTGACCATCGAAGAGGTCATGATGCAGCTCAAGTGGTCAGAGGACCATGCTCGACAGGTTCTCACGAGCCTTGTAGATGCGGGGATGGCAGTCGCCAACGTGCGTCTCAGCACTGGGGGCCGATACCACTTCCCCGGACTCAAGGCGCGTGATGACACGACAACATGACTCAGCACACGCTGTTGACTGCCACTTGGTTGCAGAGTTGAGCATTAGGCGTCACTTTGTCGTGGCTCTCCAGACGCGGGTCAGTACCCGGCTCTTAATCTGACCGCGCCTCTCTTCTGGTCCACCCATTCAGCGCGCTTCGTGGACACAAGGATGTCCATCACGCGGTGCAGGTCTCTCTCAGGCAGCGTCCCGAACTCCTCATCGTACTCCTGTACTATCAGGGTCCCAACATCAATCAGGACTGAGCCGGTCCTGAGCGACCACGAATAGACCATGTCCGCCCAGTCCTCCAGAGGTCGCCAGTACACCCTGAGCTGTCTGTGTTTGTTGTCCCACCACTCCGCCATATCTTGGTCCACAAGCCTGTCACCCAGAATCCTGAATGCATCTGACTTCCCTACGATGTCTTTGAACGGCATCTCTGCAAGAAAGACTGCGACTGACACTACGTGGAGCCTCCTGCTCTGGCTCCACTTCAGCAAGAAGTCCGCCCACTCCTCAGCCCACAGCTCGAGATCTTCTCTTCTAGAAGGAATTGTGTACATCCATTCGGAGTCCTTTGATGTCCCCCATGATGGCAACAGCAGAGGTGGTTCAGGTTCAACCCGCGTCTGCACGGTGCGTGGTCTGACCTTCTGGCCGGTTGTTTCTGAGGTTGACGCCTCCTGTGTCTCAGAGGTCACTTCGGCGGTTCTAGTCCTTCTGACGACCACTTCTGGAGTGTGCTCGGTCTCTTCAAGAGTGACCTCGACCTCAGGCTCGAGTTCTGCCACGTCCTTCGACTCCGCCTTGACATCCTTCTTCGCTCGCGGTCTCTCTTTGACTGCCAATGGCTATGCCCCCTCTGCCCAGTCCATGTATCTCTTGATGTCCTCGGGTGGCGTAGCAGGCCTGATGCTCTCAATGGCTGTAAGGAAGTCCTCCCTGTCGACAGGCCGGAGGTCAAGTATCTCGCTGTCGTCGTCCATCCGTCCGGACCTCTGCAGCTCTCTTATAGGCTCCATGGCAGCCTCACGACAGACCACGCTGATATCCCTCCCACTGTAGCCCTCTGTGAGGTCTGCCAGTTCCGAGAAAGTGACGCTTGGTGACACTTCGATTTCCTCCATGTGTATCTCGAAGATGGCCTCCCTCGAGGCCTTGTCAGGAAGAGGAATGTAGATGCGCTTCTCGAATCGTGACTTGAGGGCAAAGTCCAGCTCCCACGGCAGGTTTGTAGCGCCTATCACTGTGACTCTGTCCTCTGGCTTGCTCGCCACGCCTTGGAGCTCTGTGAGAAGCTGGGTCTTCATCCTGCGTTCGCCTCCCACATCGTCCCCTGACCTTGAACCACCAACAGAGTCGAGTTCATCTATGAACACGACAGAGGGCTGGTTCTTCCTTGCGAGTTCGAACAGTGTCATGACAAGTCTCTCTGACTCTCCCAACCACTTGCTGACAATGTTGGCAGCTGAGACGTTGAAGAAGGTCGCGTCCACCTCGGATGCCACTGCCTTGGCGATGAGGGTCTTTCCGCATCCCGCAGGGCCATAGAACAGGATGCCTCTCCATGGCTGTCTGGCCTTACCCTTGAACAGCTCCGGATGCCTCATCGGTGTGACTATCGCATCTGCTATTGCCTGCTTGGCATGTTCCAGTCCTGCCACCTCTGACATCTTCACATCTGGTCGCTCGGTGATTATCGTGTCTGCAAGCATGTCTTGAAGCCGCTTGGACTCCTCATCCTCCTCCTCAACGCCCTTCCGTGCCGCCTCACGCCTTGCAGCTGGAGCCGCACTCACAACATCCGGGGGACTGCTAAGCCCGTCCGGTGTAGTGCTGCTCTTCTTCTTGATCCCAGACAGGTACCTTACCCTGTCCACACACTCCTGTGCCCTGTCAAGGTAGTGTTTCTGAACACTTGGCAGTGATGCAGACTTGGACATCTTCGTAAGTATCCTGCTCGCCTTCAGGTAGTATGAGCAGGCCTCCTTCTTCATTCCCCTATTGTCAAGCTCCACTGCCTTCTCCAGCAAGGCCTTGAGACCCAAGTCCAATCTGTCAGACATCAGAGTTCATCTCTAAGACTGAATGCAATCTGTTAAGAACTTCGGTATGCTGTTCGAATCTCCCGTTTCCTCCCCCATCCCTAATCCACGAAGCTTTAAACGTTTATCCGCAGTTGATGGTCTGTACTTGAGCAGCTGGAGATGGCGCAGTATTGAAGTCCGTGAAGAAGGCGTTCACATGGGGAAGGAAACGACCCGATGCAGCAGAAGTCAGCAGCCAGCTCAGAGTCCTCGCAAAACAGCTTGAGCGGGAGAGGAATCGACTGGAGAAAGAGGAACGCGAAAACAAGGCCCGCGCAGTTAAGGCAAGGAAGGAGGGCCATATCGAGGCGTATCGCATGTACGCCGCCGAGATGGTTCGCTTCAGAAGATACGCACTTGGTGTGGACAGATCGCGTCTGCAGATGTTGAAGATCCTGGCGCATCTGACTCGCGCACAGACGACTGCTCGTGCAACGATGGCGCTGGACCAAGTGGCAAGTATCTTGGGCATCATTGGAACCAGCACAGATGCCACCAAAGTGGTGGAGAACCTCGATGAGATCACTCGACGTCTTGAGGAGTTCGAGATAGAGAGCGGTATCACTGACGAAGCATTCGACATGGCCAGCGGGTCGCAGGTGTCTTCGGAAGACCTCTCCGCTGCAATGGCTGAGATAGATGCTGCCGCAGGAATGGGCGAGGCCGCACCGGTCGCGGCACGACCGGTTTCCGAAGCTGAGGAGCTCGAAGAGGCAATAAAGTCGCTCGAGCGAGAACTGGGTGTGTGATTGACACTACGTCCGAGTAAGACGTCCTGAGAGTCATGCGAAGTCCCTGGAACTGCGCGACAGGTACTCAAGCATACGCCTGTTGATGTAGGACTCCCGCATCAAGTCCCTGTATCTCCTGATGAACTCCTCCGTGACTACCCTTCCCCTCTTCAGATCCTCCACCGTGTCTTGGAGGGCCCGACCAATCTCCTCGTGCTCGCGCCGCAGGCGTCTGATCTCCGGAGTGTCACGGCCGTCCCACCGACCCCCTCGGTTGTAGACCCGTCCGGGTTCCATGTCCTCTTCAGAGTCTGTTGCAAATGGTGGGGCTGCTGAAGTCCTCGGGACCTGTCCAGCCGCCGGATATATGTCCGAACTACCTGTCCCGAGAGTATCTCTGTGTACTCCGCCAGTGCTTTTCGTCTGCTGCTGTCTTCTACCGGGCAACAGAAGCGAGTATACCAGCTCCTCAATCTTGAGCCTTGCGTCGCTCACACCCACATCGTTCTTCTCGAGCCTTCTCACCCTCTGCAGGTCGCTCTGAACGTACTTGTCAAACTTCTTGGCAATCTCGATGTAGTCTGTGATAACTCTCTGAGTGTGTTCGTCACAGGCGATTCGTATCTCGCCTTGGCGCAGTTTCAGTACAAGCCGCTTCCTCAGACGGCCATCTTCTCCCATTGATGTGAGGTAGAGAAGGGGAAAGTCGAAGACAATCTCTCTCTTCTTTCGGATGGTCCCAGTCGCGGCAACAAACAGAATCCTCTTGTTCGTCACATAGAGGCAACCGGTCGCCTTGTCTGTCTTCAGAAAGTCGCTACCCACTATCCTGATTTCAGGCAGTGCACACACAGGAAGCTCGTTCACCTGCAATTCCGAATACTCGTAGAAGCTCGCAAACTCCCTTCTATAGTAGTCTAGTCCTTCGAGCTGAGTCGTGAGTTCTGTGAGTTCACGTGAACAGCTCTCAAGTGCTTCGTCCACTGACTGTCTGTACTGATTGCCTATGTCTGCAAGACGGCTCACTATGCCTTCGATGAATGGAAACTGATCCACGCTCCACTCAGACTGGTTCATCAGACCCTTGGTCTCTGCGGCCATGCGCCTTGCGGATGTGTCAGCTTGATTGACTATTCTGCTCTTGATGCCGGGCAGTTCCTGTTGAAGCTTCTCTGTTTTGTCTTCCAGCCAACGAAAAGCGAGGAAGTTCGCCATGCGCAGGGAGACAAGCATTCTCTTCGCCATGGTGAGTCTGTTGCTGAACTCCCTTAGCTTCACATGACCGTATTGGATTGACATGAATCCCCGTTTCATGTCCTGCCCCAGCCTTCTCCGTTTCTCTTCTATCTCCAGCACCCTTGTGGAGTGGCACTGTGGGCAGGTCTCTTCGATGTGCTTTCCAGTACTGATGTTCTCAGAGTCGCACTCGGCACACTTTCGAGGTTTCTCGGCATTCTGAACAGTACCGAGACTGGCGTGGCAGTTTCCGCACACATAGAACTCGTTGGAGCGGGTTGTGAGACAGTCCAGACACAGAAGCTGGCCGCACTCCTCACACATGTGCGTTGCCTTTGTCGCCTTGCAGGACGCGCATACCTGTGAAGAAGGGTCCTGTCTCACCTCATGTCCTCCCGGGCTGTTTCTGTTCAGTGGGTATCATTGTCCAAGAATGACCGTTCAATGCGAGATGGACAAGATTGGACACAGGAATCTTGTCACTCCCAAGAAACGGCATTGGGGTCACTCCTCGAGGCCTTTTGAAGTGTCGAGTTGACCTCAGTTGAGAGGCCTCTGCAAAGAAATATATAAACCCCCATATGACAGGTCCGTGAATCTCTAGGCTCCTGTTGGCGTTGCCAGCTCACTCATAGCGTCAGAGCATCATTAGGTTGACAGAGGGAGATTCGATGCTCTCCCGTCCGTTCCACCCGTCTTCGCTGTCTGCACGCATGTCTGGGACTAATCAGTGTTCCCGGCATGGATGGACATGCGATTGAGTGGTCACTGTCCGCGTGGATGGTGGCTCTTGTCCGGTTCAAAGATGTTATAACTCACTCACGGCGTCCTCGAACTGTGAGGTCTATGGAAGAGCTTGCGCGAGCTGCAGTGGAGTCTGCCCTCAATGCTGGTGCGGAGTTCGCTGACATAAGGATTGAAGACTCCACTTCCACAATGATAGAGATAGTGGATGGAGTCACGAAACGATCTCTTGCATCCCACTTCAAGGGTGCGGGAGTCAGGGCCTTTGTTGAAGGGGCATGGGCCTTTGCTCAGACCACAGAGCTCACACCTAGCGGCATGAGGGAGACCGGTGCTTCTGCGGCAAGACTGGCCTCCGTCACAAAGAAGCGTGCGTCGGAAAAGTTCCGGATTGATGGGCCCTCCTTTAGGGGCCGTGTACACTATCGTGTCATGACCCACTTTGCGGACATCCCCATTGAGGACAGAGTGGCGTTTGCAAAGTTCATTGATGACCAAGCACGTGACTTCGACAGAAGGATAGTGACGACGCGCACAGTGTATAGCGACTTGTGGATGACGGTCTTTGTGGCCAATTCACTGGGCACAGAAGTCTACTTTGAGAATGCGCTGCCTAGGGTCTCGTCCATTCCCACCGCCAAAGATGGCACTAGTCGACAGGGGGGTCACAAGACTCTTGGACTCCGTGGTGGTTTCGAGGTCATGCGTACACCGGAAGCACAGCATGTGGGTGAGGAAGCCGCACAGCTCGCAGTGGAGCTGCTATCCTCCAAAGTTGCAAAGGGTGGGATAAGTGATGTGATTATGGACCCGGTACTGAATGGAGTGATGGTCCATGAGGCATTTGGACATGCGTGTGAGGCGGACAACTGGCCTGCGCATGCCACTGTACTTGAAGACCGGGTGGGTACACAAGTCGGTCCGGAAACCCTGTGTCTGAGTGACGATCCGACTCTGCCGGGTCGCCGTGGTTCTTTCGAGTATGACTGGGAGGGCACGAAGACACGCAAGCGACATCTGGTCATGAATGGTGTGCTGACCGAGCTACTACACAGTCTTGAGACCTCATCTCGCCTTGGGATGGAGCCCAATGGAGCGGCCCGTGCTCAGTCATTCATGTCAGTTCCCATTCCACGGATGAGCAACACTTTCATGGAGCCCGGTGACTGGGATGTTGATGAACTGATTCAGGACACCAAGAGCGGCATGATTCTATGCGACTTCAACTATGGCTACACAGACCCCTCCAAGGGTCAGTTCATGTTTCAAGCCTCGCATGGTTACCTCATAGAGAACGGTGAGAGGGGGCAAATCATTCGGGACGTCTCCCTTGCTGGTCAAATCCTTGAGGTCCTGGCCAAGGTGGATGCGGTGGCGAAGGACTTTCATCTGGACGCGGGCTCCTGTGGAAAGAATGGTCAGACGGTACCAGACATGAGCGGTGGGCCACATGCCAGGATTCGGCAAGTGCCCGTCGGAGGTGTTTGAATTGGCGACGGATCTCTTTGCTGTTGGTGACTTGGCGCTGACTGAGGCCAACCGTCTGGGGGCAAACCAAGCTGAGGTCTATCTTGCGGCCTCTAGATCCTTCACGATTGAGGTCGAGAACAACTCCATAAAGACTGCACTGGAGCGACGCGATGCCGGTGTGGGTGTCAGGACCGTGGCAGGAAAGGGCATCGGATTCGCATACGTCACCACACTTCAGCGAGATGATGTTCTGGAGGCTGTTCGGACTTCCTATGCTCTTGCGCGGGCGTCTGTCGAAGATCCGCAGTTCGTGAGTCTTCCCTCATATGATGGCAAGTATCCCTCGGTCCCCGGTCTCTACGACAAGCGGATTGCTGAGCTCAGTTCCGAGGAGGCTGCAGACATCATCATTCGTATGGTGGATGCCACCAAGTCCGGTCTTGAAGGAAGGAACGTTGCGATAGAAGCACGGTTGAATGCGTCAAGCGGCACGGTAGCCATAGTCAACTCGGTTGGTGTGCGAGTGAGCGGCACAGACACCTCCATTTCGGTATTCAGTTCTCCAGTAATCAAGGAGGGCAATGACCAGACATCATCATTCGAGTTTCAGGTTGGACGGCAGCTGAAGGATGTGAACCCGGAGTGGGTTGGCTCATCAGCGGCTGAGAATGCGCTTCGGAATCTCGGAGCAAAGACGATCGAAGGCGGGGAAATGCCCGTTCTGTTCGACCCCATTGCGGTTGGTGCTGTTCTGGGCGACGGCTTTGGTGTGGCTGTCAATGCCGAGGAGGTGCAGTACGGACGTTCATACATTAGTGATGCATTCGGTCAGGAGATTGCCGCTCCTGAGCTTCATGTCGTTGACAACGGATTCCTTCCGGGCGCGTTGGGGTCCAGAGTATTCGATGCCGAGGGCTATCCGTCTCAGAAGACTGAGCTTCTGTCCTCTGGGGTCCTGAAGAGTCTACTCCACAACTCGTACACCGCTGCAAAGGACTCGGTGGAGAACACCGGAAATGCCAGCCGTGCTTCCTATGCAGGTGTGCCGGGAATCGCCCCCAGCAATCTTGTTGTGATGCAGGGGCGAGGCAGTCAGGAAGACCTCATCTCCGAGATACGTCGTGGTGTCCTCTGCCGCCAGACGGGTGACAGACCAAACATGACGACTGGCGACCTCAGTGCCATGATTATGGAGGGTGCCTACATAGAGGATGGAGAACTGAAGCATGCTCTGAAGGGCACACTGATTGGAATCAACATGAGAGACCTTCTGATGCGTGTCACTCGTGTGGCTGCTGACACGAGATCGACGCCAGACGTAATATCGCCTTCAATAGTCATCGAGTCAGCGAAGGTCACATCGGGCTAGCAGATGGTCGCTGTTCACATACGGTCTACTACCGGTATACCAAGGAGTGCCATGCAGTTCGCCATTGTTGTCTTGAATGCCTTGACCAGCTCAAGTCTGGCTGCTGCCACGTGAGGTTCTGCCTTGAGGACCGGGCAGGTGTCGTAGAACTTGCTGAAGAGTGTGGCGAGTCCGTTGCAATACGCCGCTATTCTGTTGGAAGTGAAAGACGTACCCCAGACACTCTGCCTCATTCCTCTGACGACCTCCAGCACCTCATCCGGGAACCGCGCAATGGCCTTCACAAGGCTGAACTCGGCCTCGGAGCTGATAGCGCGAAAGTCCGGCATTGGCAGTGTTTCCCCCTCAGCTCTCTCCAATATCCTCTGCGCCCTAGCGTATGAGTACTGCAGATACGGCCCCGTGTCACCGTCAAAGTCAAGTACTTCTCCCCATCTGAAAGTGATTTTCCTCTCTGGTGATGCCTTCAGCATGAAGTAACGGAGGGCACCAACTGCGACTTCTCTTGCAACTCGGGCTTTGAACTCATCGTCCTCATCCGGGTTCCGCTTCGCGACCTCTTCTCTGGCAAGCTCCTCGGCCTTGTCAAGCACCTCGTCACAGGTGTGGCCCAGCCACGTCCCCTTTCTGCCCGAGAATGCTGTTTCTTCGAGTCCGACAAACTCGTATGCAATATGACGGGAGTTCTCACTCTGCTTCTTATACCCCATCAGTGCGAGAAGGGTATAGATCAGCTTCTGGGGGTGCGCCTGTCCAGAGGCTATGACGTTGAACACGTAGTCGAACTGACCGAGGTCGTGTCTCTCTCCTCGAAGTACTGAACGATAGACGGGCTTGCCATTCGGCTGCATCTCAAAGAGTTCGTACTGGAACGGGTCTTTGGTGATGCCAAACTTCCACATCTGAAATACGAGGTCTGCACCGGTATATGTCCTTGTGCCGTCAGAGCGAAAGAGTATCTTCTGGGTCTCCTTCATCTCTCTGAACTCTTCAATTGTCTCTAGGTTGGCGACGATGCAGCCTGCCTTGTCCCCCTCTTGTGGCATGCTAATGAAGTCATGTCTTAGCAGTTCCTGCTTTGCTGACTCCAGAAGCCCACTGTGCGCTATGACACTCTCCCAGATCTGGTAGTCGTGGTATATTCCAAGCCGATACGATGTCTGGTTCTGCGCTCTCACACATTCTGAGACCATCTTTTCTGCAAATGCGGACATCTCTGAGGAGGGGTCCTCGAGTTCTCTGGATATCTGACGTACTCCCTCCTCGACCGTCTTGTCCCCTTCGTATTCGGCCTGCACTTCAACATACAGCTTTCCGAGATAGTGGTCGTACTTCTGCTTCCCTTTCTTCTTCTTTGTCCTGCGAAGCTTCCAAGCGACTTGTGCTATCTGCAACCCCAGGTTGTTGATGTAGTCAATCCTGAGTACTTCATAGCCAGTGGCCTCCAGGATATTGGCAAGAGAGTCGCCGATGATGGCGTTGCGGGCATGACCTATGTGCCATGGCTTCGAAGGGTTGACTGCAGGTGACTCTATCAGCGCCCTATTGCCCTTGAATGTGTCCGTGTGGCCATATCTGTTCTGGAGGGCAGTCACAGCACCTATTGTGAGTTCGGTCAGGACACCCCGGTCCACGAAGAGGTTGATGTAGGGTCCGCTTACCTCAACCCTGGAGAAGAGCGGCCTACTCACTAACAGCGACTGAAGCCTTGTGCCCACATCCTTGGCTATGACTGCAGGGTTCTTCTTCAGCTTCTTGGCCAACAGAAACGCAACGGTCGTGGCGATGTCACCAAGACTGGGGTCTGGTGGCACCTCCAATGCGCTCTCAACCGCCTCTGTCTCAAGTGATGTAGCCTCCGCTATCACATTGACCGCAGAGTTCACCACGTCTCTCCAAGGGTTGTTCGAACTTTCAGTCCGCACCGCTCTGGTCACCTTGCTGGCTGTCGTCTGCGACTTCACCGTTCATAAACGATGCGATGCTTGTTAGGAGTCTCTGGTCCAGACTCCGGCCCCTTCTGGACATGCTTGTTTCTGCTCGCTGCTCTCCGTTCCGCTTATCAAAAGGTGCTACGTTTGTCGTCTGTCTGTACGGAATCGTTAGCCCTATAATTCTCAATTGGCTTATTATCTATTGTATATAAACCGTGCAAACCCTTATTTATGTTTGCTGATTGGGCATAGTGTTCTCTCATCAGAGAACTCTCCCCGCTTCCGCGTCACGAACGTTGTCCGCCATGCGCCGTGGTGGACATCTCGCATAGGTTCCTAGACAGCTCTGATCGATCAGTGATCATCGACGGGCCTGCATGGAGATGGTTGCACTGGCCAGCAGACAACAAAAACCACGAAGAACCGTTGACAACAGCCTCAGTCCCCCCGGCTACGTCTGTCCTGCGTGTAACTCCACTGAAATCTTCATTGACGTATCCCGTGGCGAAGCAACATGTGCGAATTGCGGTCTTGTTCTGTCCGACCACTCGATTGACATGGGTCCAGAGTGGCGTGCCTTCACTGCTGACGAGCAGAATGCAAGACAGCGAGTCGGAGGCCCGACAGACTGGAGCAAGTTCGATCAAGGTCTGACGACCATAATCGGACGGCAGAACGTTGATGCATCAGGACGCAAACTGACATCAACTCGCAGAGCGCAGATTCACCGTCTGCGCAAGTGGCAGATTCGAACAAAGGTGCACTCCTCTGACAAGCGCAATCTCGCTGTAGCCATGACCGAGCTTCACCGCATCAGCTCTCAGCTCAGTATACCCTACTCGATTCGTGAGACCTCCGCGGTGCTGTACAGAAAGGCGTTGAGGAAGCGCCTGACTCGTGGTCGTACTATCTTGGGAATGATTGCGGCATCACTGTACTTGGCATGTCGTATTCATCAGGTCCCCCGCCCACTGGAAGAGGTGGTTGATCAGATTCACATCACAAGGAAAGAGCTCAGCCTCTGTGTGAGACTGATCCTTCGCCATCTGAATCTGAAGATTCCCTTCTCCAACCCGATTGAGTTCGTTCATCGCTTTGGCACTGAGCTCAATCTGCCGGGGGAGGCCAAGAAGAAGGCCATCGACATACTGAACATGGCACGCGAAGAGCGGCTCACGATAGGGAAGGACCCAAAGGGCATGGCCGCTGCAGCGATATACATCTCAAGTATCCTCACAGGTGCCAGACGCACCCAGCTTGAGATAGCTCGCACAGCCAGAGTCACTGAGGTGACAGTGCGGAATCGCTACAAGGAAATCGTCCTGAAGCTTGGAATCACTACCAATGAGTAGTACCAAAAAGGCGACCCGATACTGTTCGGGCCGCCCTCCATTTTCGTTGCATGGCTCAGAGTGATACTCACGGGCATCCAGACCTGCGGACTGCCGATACAGTGACATGAGTCATGGCGCGCTTCGGAAGGGACACTGAGCAATACCAGTCCCGCAGTGGAATGACTGAGTGTGCTGAGCACGATTCAAAATGCCACCGTCAGCACATCACGGACCTATTCATGCCTCGATGACTCCAGCTGGCGTGCGCAAGACACGCACCCCAGTCCAGAATAGCCTTATCTTGTCTGGTGTGGACTTTGCACCCGGGTGTAGGCAGCTGTCCACAAAGCGTTCCATTCTGGGTGTCTGGTTGATTGATCGAACCAGAGGGATGGCGCTGGTTGCCCGCACCTATGAGAAAATAGAGATTGACATGGATCTGATAGCACCGTTTCTCAGTGCTACGCACACATTCATTGACAAGGCATCCAACGAGTCCCTTCGCACTATCGATACACAGACCAGTCGATACGTGTGGGATGAGACCGAGCAGCTTCTCTTCGTAATGGTCGTGTCCAAGCAGGCCCGGACCGGGCACATCCGCTTCCTCCTGAAGTACGCAATGGATGAGTTTCAGAAGAACTTCATTCCCGAAGGGCAGACTGTAGACCATGTGCTCCGGGTCTGGCACGGTGACCAGAATTCATTCACTGAGTTTGGCAGGTTTCTCGACGAGCTGGTGTCGCAGTATGAGGTCGCAGGTGACGCTCTGGTCATCGGCAAGTCCATGGACTGTCTGGAGGTGTACAACCACCTATTCCGTGCTATCATGAAGGTCAAGACGGACAATAAGACTCGTCAAGAGCTTGTAAGACGGATTGAGGACTCGTTGCGGCCACTGGCTGAGACATACCCTTTCGTTGGAGGGGTGCCCATAGATGAAGCCGGGGTGGAAGTACTGTCCATTGACCCGGAAGCACAAAGAGTCCCATATCACGCATTGCGCGCGGCACTGGAGCACATTCTTCTATTAGTTGCCGATACGACCCGGAAGACAGTCGGACGGGATGCATTCCGCGACATGGTATTCGACAGCGTAATGCCATATGTCAAGCGTGACATGCAGCGGCTGCAGACCTACGCAATACTTGACGACGTGATTCGATACCTCTTCTAATCCAAGCCCAGCATGAGGACCTCTCTTTGGACGATCTGTCCGCGTTTTCTCTCCGGGAGTCTTGTACGTTCTGGTCTTATAGCAACCTCCCTGTTCTTCACAGAGTCCGGAAAGACTTCGCGAGGCAGAAGTGTGTGTACTGTGAAGGCGGTGTTCTCCACCATCTTGTCAAGATTCACGAGGACCGGTCCCTGTTTGCTCACGACCACCGGGACAGTCATACCAACCCGGCCCCCTGGTCTGAGGACGGACTGCAGACTGACCAGACAGTCCCTATAGAGCTCGGTCAGTTGAGCAACGGAACTCTCGGCCTCCTCCCGACTTGGAGCCTCCTCGTAGACTGGTCCCAGGTCGGGTTCGAAGGCGACAGCATCAACCTGTTCTTTGACGGTTTCTGGCAACTTCCTGGCGTCGCCGTGTTCTATTCTGAAGACGAGTTGTTCACCCATCTCTTTTGCAAGCCACACCATGTTCCTCCGGGCGCCTTGTACCGCATCGTGCGAGTTGTCCACACCTATACACCTCATATCAAGGACAGCTGCCTCCATGAGGATGGTCCCTGTGCCGCAGAACGGGTCAAGTACAGTGCAGCCGGGCTTTGCCCCTGAGAGAGTGAGCAGTGTTCTGCAGAGCTTAGGGCTTGTACTTATCTGAGCTGAGATGTATGGCCGTGACTCATCCCGGTGCCGTTGAAACAACGAGTCATACACGGCAATGGTCCTTGCAAGATACATCCTCTCGGTTGTCAGGGCCGCCAGAATCTCTGCATTCGGAGGGACGAGCAGACTGTGAAGAGCGATGGTCTGAGGCCAGAGTGCAGTGCTTGGGCGCTCCGGTTTTCTCTTGTCCGGACCTTCATATGCATAGTATGAGGCCTTCTTGGCACCGAGTTGGGTCAGTCGCCTCTTGATGAACTCATCCAGTCCTAGGGTGAGCTTTCCAAGGTCGACTGGAGAGTCCTTGGCAGCGGGATATGTGCTGACGCCATACTTGATTCTTGCCCCTGCTGGTCGGGGCCAGACCTTTCCAAGCCATGAACACTCTTCTAACTTCTCTCGAGCTTCCTTCACGATTCTTCCTCTTCTCGGAAAAGCTCTGAGGATCAAGCCGAGTTCATAAGACGTGACTACTCTTCCTGTCTTGAAACAGCCGCCAAGCCCCGCTTGAATCTCCACAAGCTCTTCGTCTGTGAACTGGCGGTCTGTCTCTATGACCACACTTGTTCGAGAGTAGTCCTTGACCTTGAAGTCGATACGGAGATCCCCAAGAGACACAAGCAGCTCAGCTATGGAGAGTGTCCAGTTCTTGCCGAGGATAAACAAGTAGTCTGTCATTGCTTAGACCTCTCCAGCTGGTCCACCAAGTGTTTGATGTATAGTGCGCCCTCGATAGGCTCAGGCGTCTCAGATATGAACGTCGGGTTGTAGCCGTTCTCCATGCACAACTGGATAAGCGGCAGTATGTCCGGTCCCCACTCTCCACCCAGCGGTCTGTGTTCTTTCTCGCCCTTCTCCCCATATACAATCCCGCTCACATGGAAGTGCATGTTCTTCAGGAACCTGTCTCCGAGGCTCTCCTCAAGTAACGAAAGGACCTCCCTGTAGCTGCGGCTGTCTCCCATCTCGCCCTTCGTCCTTGCATATAGATGTGCCCAGTCAACGGTGGGGATGCAATACTCTAGTTCAGAACAGAGTCTGATGACCTCCTCTATCGAGCCGAAGTTGTTTGTCTTGCCTGCAGTTTCAGGTGCAAGGAATGTCCCATGTGCAGACTTCCCCGCTGTGTGCCAGACCTCGCTCAGGGCATCTCTCACCGTTACAAAGGCTGACTCCGCGTCTAGTCCTCCGTATGTACCGGGATGGAAGACGACTCGCTTCACGTTCATTAGGGGCGCAAACGTGAGCGCTTGAACAAGCCTGTATTTCGACCTCTCTCTGATAGCAGGGTCCTTTGATGCAAGAGAGATGTAATATGCCGCGTGCATACTCATCTGAACGCCTGTGGCCTTGGAGAGATCACCGACCAACCTTGCCTTCTCCTCATTGATTCGCAACCCGTAGACCGCAGCATACTCGAGAGCGTTTAGCCCAGCGTCTCTCAGCAAGGCAAAGACGGCGTCGGCACTGCCCTTTGCTTCCTCAGGGTATCCCGACGGACCGAAGTACACCCACTGTCACCCCCTGACTCACTGGAGTGTGAATTCCCATGAGCAGTACGCGTCATCGGGATGGTCGTCCGGTGGACAGAAGAGACATCTGGTCTTGATTCTGGGGTCCACTGCCTTGGCGAACTCCTCATACTCAATCATTCCGACTGGTTTGCATGGATGGTCTGGCAGACCCTTCCTCTTTCTTGCAGTCTGAACTCTGCAGCCCTTCATGGTGAAGACTAGCGTCCTGTCATCTTTCCACTCGGTCGTCTGCTCGTTGAGCACGGCATAGACCCGCAGACCGAGCGCTCTCTCTAGTGCCTTGAGACCACCGTTCTCGGGTATCTCGAACTCCTTCATGATCCTCTTTGCTTCTATGGGCGAGAAGATTCGCCATGCCGCCTTGTCCATCTCTATGGCGGCCTCCATCCCATATGCCTGCTCGATGCTCAGGAAGTATGCGCCATCCATGGCTTGCCATGCCTTTGCATACATGTCTACAAGTCTGAGCAGGTCTTCGCGAGTCATCTTCTCTATCATGAGTCATCCGAGTCTAGGCGGAGCTGTATTGCATATGAGTGCTTGGGTTCAATGCTTCGGCTCTCGAAACGCTTTAATCATGCGCAGAGAGGACTTGGACGGGTGTCACGACAGTGGATGCACGAGCTCTGTTCAGCATAATCCGTCCTCAGAACTGCTTAATCGGCGGTCTGACGGTCATATCTGGAATCTCCATTGCATTCTACGTCAGCCCCGTTGGTGTATATGCGGACTACTACTTGACCCTGCTTATCGCGTACCTCACCTACTTCTTCGTTGCTGCTGGCGGAAACGTCGTGAATGACATCTTTGACATCGAGGTTGACCGTATCAACCGCCCTCACAGAGTCCTTCCAAGCGGCCGTATGACCGTCAGACAGGCGTGGGCTTACGTAGTGGTTCTGGGCATACTGGGCATTGTCCTAGCCCTGCTGAATGGAGTACTAGGTGCACTGCTTGTCATCACCTTCATACTGGTCGGATACGCGTACGCGGCCAAGGTCAAGACGCTTGGGATTGCGGGCAACTTCATGGTTGCGTTTTCCTTTGCGTTCGGAGTGATATACGGCTCTTTCATATATGGAGAGCAGACTGGCGTGCTGTCAATACCTCTCCCGACTTGGCTCTTCTTTGTCACCGCTTTCATGATACTTCAGGCCAGAGAGACCATCAAAGGAGCAGAGGACGTGGAGGGTGACACGCTTCGAGACGTACGCACCATTGCTAGAGTCCATGGCCACCGTGTCGCAGCAGCAGTTGCGGCGCTGTTCAACGTCATTGGCGTCGTATGCTATGCACTCGTCTGGTTCTTGGGTTTCGCCAGTTGGGACCTGTGGCTGCTTATGGTAGTCGGGTCCGTGGTTGTGATTGGTGCAGCAGTCTCTCCCATGACTGGCCCCGCGGACAAGAAACGACTACTCATCGGCAGTACGCTGGACAAGGTCGGAGCACTGGTTGGGCTCATCGCGTTCGTCGTGATTCCGCTCTACGGTATCTTCTTCGCACCGTGAGACCTAGTGTGCTTGCCAGAAGGTCCAGATGAGTACAATCATACAGAGTGCGGACACCACCATGGCCCAGAGTGTCGAGGTGTCATGTGCCTCCCGTATCCCAAAGATGAGGACAAAGCCGACCCAGAAGAACGCTGCAGTTGTCATGTAGTCGACTATCACCCACACGCTCGATGTGTATATGCTCTCCACTATCTGCGACCATGCGTTCAGGCTAGTTATGTTCTGTCCTGGCATTGCCGCGGCGATGACGACTACTGCGAGTAACCGAACAACAATCACGGGGACCATGCTATAGCCCACTATAGACCCGGTCTTTCGAAAGTTGCCGGTTCCTCCAGTGATTTTGAACGCAAGATGAGCAAACATGGATCCGAAGACAAGGTAGATGATACCGAGCAGCATGTTGGGAATGATTGAGACAAGGGCTGTTCCCCAAAATGGTGTTGAGTATCCGCTCAGCAAGACGTTGGTTTCGACAATGGTGCCATTCACGTTGACGTTGACTGTGAACTTGGAGGACACAGTAAGAAAGACTAGGGCCATGAGTGCTGCATTGACCATGATTATCATCATGGGTCCTGTCATCTCAGGCCTTCTTCCGATGTCGCGATAGGTTGTCGCGGGTCTCCTTATGACCCCCCATATCCTGCTGATTGGAGTCATCGCACGCATTTCCGGTGCTTCGGGCCTCTTGAGTATGGGGAGTATCCGCTCTAGCGTCTCTTCGGCGATGCTCTCCTTACAGACGGGACAGACTGTTGCATCTGCAGGTACGGGACTGTCACAGAAGACACATCTACGCACTGTCTATCAACTCGGGCATTGGTGATGCAATGCCAAACTACTTGTTGCCTGCGTTTGTATTTAAGCCATTTCTGACTGTTGCGTGTCCCCCTCCTGCCTTCAACAGACGCGCTCTACCACATCCTGAAGTTCTCGAACAGCGGTGTTCTGTGAACGACCACGAATGGGACTATGGCGTCGAATATGCTCGTTGTGGTGTTGATAATCAGCACGTACTCGATGATATAGACCTCCCAGCCTGGGTTGACTGTCAGGAATGGCATCAATATGGGTATGATAAGCAGGTTGAGCGGAATCATGATTGCGAGTCTGATCAGATAACCGGCAATCATGGCCACACCATAAAGCTCTGGTCTTGAGAGTGCCCGGCCTTCTGAGGGCTTCTTGGTCTTAACCGCAAGATATGCCATCACCATCAATGGCAGCGTAGCCAGGAACTTGAACATGGGTCCTATCCCTGTTGGATCGAAAAAGAAGAGCCCCAGTGTGCCTGCGGTTATGCAGATTGCGCCAACATACGGTCCACCGAGAAGTAGGCCGATGATCCAGAATATGGAGACCGGATCGAAGAAGGCAATACCCCATCCCGGGATTCTTGGGATTAGAGCTGCTATCGGGCTGACTGCTATTGAGAGTCCGGCGAGCAGCGCCCCTGAAACCAGTCTCTGTGTTCTGATGTCGTTCAGCAACTTCTCGTTCGGTGAGAGATGGGACTCCTCCGAATCCATGGGTTGAGCCTCTTCAACCTTCTCGATTGTCATGGAGTCGGGGTCACCAAGCCTCCCTTTTAAAGCTTACTCACAGAACACTACTTACTCAGAATTGGGTAGACCTTTGGAGTCAAATGCATCCACAAATCGTTTCGGTCCCGGTTGTGACTCACCACCCAGCTCCGTCTGCGCTCTGGTACGTGCGATCATCTGGAGCAATTTCCTTGTCGGATTGAGTAGCTCCGGGTTGATTCTCCATTCGGCCCAGTCGAAGCCAGATGACAGAGAGGACCTGCTCAGTATGAGTCTTGAGGCTACCAGTTCGTTGAGACCGTTTAGAATCGTGCCGACAGTGACTGCGCCAACTATTGGACGTACCTGTCTGGCTACCCGCAACAAGTCCGCGGTGGTGACCCATCCTCCATCCTCTATCAAGAGCCGCAGTACTTTTGAGCGAACCGGGTCCGATTCAAGCACGCCCTTCAAGGGGGCTAGATTCAGATATTGAGACCTGGGCTGTGATTCGGGCCCCGTCCATGGTCCAGTCGGTGCGCCTTCGTGTCCTCTGAATGTCACTTGGCATCTCCAGTATACAGACAGCGGACAATGACTCATGAACTGAAGTATTACTTGGACGAGTGTGCATGGACTTTGCACAACCCTTAATACAGATGCAAGCCACTGCATGTGATGGGCGTAAAGATGACACAGGACGGATTGAGTGGTCTCTTTAAGAAGGAGTTCAACAAGCCATCCGACCTCTTGTGCTGCGCCTTTGGTCTCAGGAGCAGCGAGATTGACACCTATTTCGCTCTCCTCTCGGGCGAAAAGACCGTGGAGGAGCTCACTGCTGTGGTCAGACGGGATCGGAGCACGGTGCAGAGGATTCTGACCCAGCTCTACAGCAAGGGTCTTGTCGAGCGTGAGACACGCTACTTTGAGAGAGGCGGACACTACTACGTGTATCGAGGAGTCTCTACTGAGAGAGTCCGGAAGGAGATTCTTGACCAGCTTGAACAGTGGTACCGGAACACCAGAACCTTCTTATTGAAATCGTGGCCCGGGAGCAGCCAGCCCGCACGGGAGATGACGACCTGATTGTCCATGTTCAAGACCGAGAGAGTCGTGACTATTACTGTACTGGCCATGATTGCAGCGATTGGTATTGTTGTGAGGATGTTCGTAAAGATTGCAGTCGTGCCCGGACTTGTGGAACTCACACCGGGTTTCATGTTCTCGTTGTTAGGTGGTGTCGTAGGTGGTATACCTGGAGGTGTGCTCGTAGGTACCATCGTGGGCATTGGTGGTGCTCTTGCAGGGGGTGAGCCCCCTCTTCTGCCGATGATAGGCAACATCTGCCTCGGCATCGGTACAGGCATCGCGTGGTATGCTTCCAAGGACCGCAACACTTACCGCTTCTGGGTTGCCGCCATCGTCGGCGGCGCAGTGATTGGCGGCTTTATCCCAAGCATGACTATCTTTGCCTCTTTCACAGAGTCACTCACTGGGGCAGTGGCCGTTGCACTCATTGATGCAGCTCAAGCCTGCTTGTGGGCAATAGTCGCGCTGTTGGTTGACAGACTAATCATAAAGCCTATAGCAGGTCCCTACCTCCACCCGGACACGTATAGAGAAGAGCACCGGGAAGAGGAAAGGACCGAGTCATCATGAGTGGACGGACGATTTCTATCGATGTCAAGAAGGACCTCTTTGGGGCCAACGATGAGGCAGCCTCACAGAACGCTCAGGCATTCAGAAAGCATGGCATAAAGGCCATTGACATAATGGGGTCCGTGGGTACTGGCAAGACTCTGTTGATTGAGGGACTATGCGAGAGACTGCGTACCAAGTACCGCGTTCTCATGGTGGCCGGAGACCTTGCGACGACCATCGATGCTGACAGAGTGGCGTCGCATGGAGTGGACACACTGCAAATCAACACAGGTACTGCCTGTCACTTGGATGCCAGAATGGTACGAGTGGCACTGGCAGGTGTCGACCTCTCCCGGTATCAAGTCGTGGTCATAGAGAATGTAGGCAATCTGATATGTCCCGCAGGCTATTCCCTGGGTGTAGACAAGAAAGTCGTGGTTGTCAGTGTGACCGAGGGCCCATATATGATTCGAAAGCACCCACTGACAATCAAACGTGCAGACATGGTCGTCATAAACAAGATAGACTTGGCCGAAGCACTGCAGTTCGATGTGGACGCGCTTGTGACTGATGTTCGAGAGGTGGATGCAAGTATCCCCGTAATCAAAGTGAGTTCGAAGACGGGAGAGGGACTGGATGTCTTGATTAGAGCGTTGGGTCTCTAGTTTGGCCCCGGACCACTTCCGTTGACCAACTGCTCGAGAGTCCTCCTGACACCGTCTATGTGCCCCATTCCCAATACCACGACTACCTTTCCTGGCACGTCGTCAAGTATTCTGATCAGTGCCCGCGCGACATACTCGTCCCTCTGCTCAATCAGCGCTCTGGCTATGCCTGGGAATTCGTGTCGGAACTCGTTCATTATCTCCTCCACTGCCTTGTCGTCCTTCAGCATGTCCATTATAGTCGTCACCCCGTCGCCTTGGATCTCATCGCTGGCTGCGGGGATTATACCAAGGAATCGGTACATCTCATCCAAGGGAACCTGCATCAGCGCGTTCAGCGTGTGTTGAATTGGACGATCTATCAGTGCTATCTTCGCAGACACCTTCCTGCCCTCCTCTATTGCTGCCAACATCTCTGTGCCGGCCGGTGCACCAGTATGGTCGCCTATACGTGACTCCAGAAGTGCAATCTGGTGTACAAAGTCCTGAGCCGCATCCCCCGTCTGAGATGCAGCGTCAGCAATATCCTGCGTTGAAGGGGGATTCTGAATCTGCTGATACCGGTCTCGGTCGAGCTCCACTGCTACCACATCCGGTCTCACCTCTGCTACCGTCTGGCGAGCCTTCTGAACGCTCTCCGTGTCGGCATGAATGACGCCAACGATAATCAGGCGGGAAAGGTCGTCGCGGGTGGGCATGACACACGTCAGACCTGCAGCCACTTTTACCTGTTTTGGAGCACATGACTCTCTTGCACTACTCGTCTGGCCCTCCATGTGAACGGTGGGAGTCCCTGTCCGTTGGAGGCCGCCGCCTTCAGGAGCGCCTCTGTTGACCTTCAATCATAGCCCCTTGACCTCAAGACCCCAACGCATCGCCTCTTCAGTGCAGAGTGTCCCGACTCGATTAGGCGCCTCAGCCCGAGTCGTTATGCTTCATCCATTCAGAGTCGGAATACGAGATCCTGTGTAGACGCCAGAGTCACGGGGCCCCGCTTCTGACATAATACCTGACATTCGCAAAGGTTTTTCATGGATGCTGCAGCTACTGACCCACACGATAGCCATCAGGATATGAGGGAAGATGAAGTCGGATTTGGAAATGACCTTCACCAAGCTGGTCAACCCGCGGACAAGCGCTGGACTGATTGTCCTGCACTCACTGCTAGACAAGCTCAAGGGTCCTCCCGTTCCCCCCAAAGACATTCGGGAGACCATCGACCGGTTCTCGGAAGAGAAGAACTTCTCCAAGCAGTCAATCACAAACGCAGCCCGTCGACTGGAGGAAGTGGGTATAGTTGCAAGAGATGAGGGGTACTCGGTGAATTATGGCTATCTACTTTCAGTGATGCTTAACGCCCTTATGCAGCTCTCAAGCCGTGTAGGAGAACTCGAGGAGGATCTTGCCGCACTCAGAGATGAGGTCAAGAACCGTGGGTAGGCAGCTAGCAACTGTCGGTCACTTGTCCGCAATCTCTTCAAGGTCGTCCAGAAAGGCAGTCATTACACTCTGAGTCACATGAGGCATTACTATCACTCGTATTGACTGGGGGTTAGGCGATATTGCCATCCTCCATCCCCTTGTCTCCATCTCATCAACAACCTTGTCAATGGGCCTCTTCTTCACCTGAATCGCAAGGATGTTCATCAGAGGTCTGAGCGCGAGCTGGATTGATTGACTGCGCTCGATTCGTTCTGCACCGGTCATGGTCACCCTCATACACTCGGCGACCACTCTCCTGTAGCCCTCCCGTCCAAGGTGGCGCATCACTGCCCATGCTGCAATTATGCTCCCTGCCGGTCTCGTGCCGAGAATCGACCTCTGGAGAGAGCTCTCACCTCTCAGGTAGGGGACCTTGTAGGTGACTCGTTTCAGCTGGTCTGCATCGCGGAATAGGATGCATCCTGCGGGCACAGGCACGAGTCCCATCTTGTGCGGGTCTATGCTGATGCTGGTGACGCCTCTGACAGCAAAGTCGAACTGATACTCACCGAGCCCCAGGTCCCTCAGGAATGGTATGACAAAACCTCCAAAGGCGGCGTCGACGTGAAGTGGTAAAGAGTGGTCGGCTGCAATCCCTGCTATCTCTGGGATTGGATCGACTTGTCCGAGGTATGTGCTGCCAGCTGTCGCAAAGATGCCAACAGTGTCCTTCGTGATAGCTTCCATGACTGCCTCTGGGACTGCTCTAAACTCACGATCCACTCTGGTCTTGACCAACTTCACTCCGAGCAGCCAAGCTGCCTTGTCCACCGACGAGTGGATTGTTTCAGGGGCGATTACCACCGGTCTGGTGGTTCTGTCCTTTGCTGCTTCGCGGGCAGCCAGCATCGCAAGGACATTGGACTCTGTACCGCCCGATGTTGTGGTACCAACTGCCTCGTCCAGGTGCATCAGCTCCCCGAGCATGGAGAGCAGTTCTTTCTCTATCCGCTCTGAGCCCTTGAATGTGTGGAACCTTGCTGCGTTCTTTTCAATCGCCCTCATGAAGACTTCCACACCTATGTCATGTGGGGTCGTGGACATAGATGCCACAGGTCGTCCACTGCTGTAGGTACTGTCTGCCTGAAGAACACGGCCGAGCTCTTCCAAGACAAGTCCTCTTGGCTTTCCTCGTTCCTCGAACATGATCCGGGCTCCGTTGTTGCTGGACGTCACTGATGCGGAGACGAGGTGGAGTTAACAGTTGTGGATTGACCGAAGTAGCTGAGAAGGACTCTGTTGGAGAAGTCAGGCCGGGAGTCTGCAGAACGGTCATCGCCGAGCCTGACCCGTTCGAGCATGGACATCGAAAGGCAGTCCGTGCATTACTCTTGGTCCTGTGGTGAGAGCTTTAGACGACCTACTCAACAGGGCCATTGCTGCGGCTCTGTTGCGCAAGTGAAGTCCGAAGTTGCAGATGGGGTCCGGGAGGTCGAAGCCACTTATGCAACATAGTCCAAGAAACGGCAAAGCTAATAAGACTAGGGCCTCCGCTACTCTTTCCGGCCACCTAGCCATGGCCTCGGTGGTGTAATGGTAACATAGAGGACTGTGGATCCTCTGCAGCGGGTTCGATTCCCGCCCGGGGCCCCACTATCATTGTCATCTGGTTCTGCATCTCTGTTACTTGAATTACTGCCGCGACCTTGCCATCTGTACCGAAGTCGGGCAGTCACTGCTATGTGTTTCTTGGTGACTGTGTTTTCAGTCGAGGCTCCGTGGACAAGATCTTGGGACACTTGCGAAACCTCCCGCCTCTGGTTGTCTGACGAGTCTGCCGGGGCGGCTGCCAGACGGTACACAAGTCTTAAGGCCGTTCGACTCTAGTTCCTCACATGTCTAACATCACACTGGTATGCTATGGGACCCGCTACGGATCAACGGCGGAAGTTGCTGCTGAGATAGCGAAGACCATAGAGGAGTCGGGAGGCGCCGTTGAAGTTGTCGATCTGAAGAAGACGAAACCCTCTCGTCCTGTCAGTGAATACAGTCTTGTTGTTGTTGGCACTGGAATTCAGGCTGGCAAGTGGACCAAGGAGCCCGCAAAGTTCCTCAAGGACAACGCGGGGAGTCTGGCAGGCACAAAGGTTGCGCTCTTTGTGGTATGCGGCTATGCTGCCAATCCCGTGAAGTGTTCTGAAGCTCAGAGCGAGTACCTCGATAAGGTTGTGGCCAGCTATCCCTCCGTCAGTTTCATCAAGACCGGCCTCTTCGGTGGAGTCTTCGATTTTACAAAGTACAACATGGCGGTGAAGACCATAATCAAAATGATGGTCTGGCAACAGAGTGGCGCACAGCCCCCTGAGAAGATTGACTTTCGTGACTGGGACAAGATTCGTGAGTGGGCCCGTTCTCTCGTGTTGTCTTGACCTCTCCTTCAAGACAGACTGTCAACGCATCGAGTGGTGTCAAGTCCCGTGTATATGCGTCGCGCCATACGATGCTCTCATCGCCACTCCGTCATGTGCTCCCAGCTTATGGCCAGCTGCTCTAGACGGAATATGAACTGTCAGACGGCTATCTCTTGATTGCGCTGACGACACTCTGGGCGAGACGCACAAGGTTACACGAGTCCGCACATCTGTTCGCCATCAGACCGACCAGTGTCAAGGTCTCATGCAGCTGTAGAGTCGACCTTGCTAGGACATGCAGCGCGGTCAACAGCCAGGATTGGCACTCGCCACCTGCTCTCTGCATGCAAGCCAGAAGACACGATACGGAGAGAGCACTCCATTCCAGTTCAAGAATGTGGTCAATCGGCAATCTCATGACCTGGAAGATGAGCCATGCTGTTCTGTCGGTGTCCTCGAAGAGCGTTTTCACTGCGTTCAATACCTGTCCCCATGGAAACGGGGCGGGTTCTTCTAGGATCAGCTCCTCCGGGATTGAGTCGGGGCTCTGATACAATGCAGCAGCAGCCTCAACCAAGTGTCTCAGGGTGCTCTGCGCTATGCTCTCACTGGCACCCCTTGCGAGTCTGACCAGTCCCCGAAACAAGAACGCCTTGTACCTGACATTGTGCACCTCGGCCATCATGTCGAGAATGCTTGGCAATTCGTCTGCAGTCAATATGTGGAGGATGCTTCCAAGGACCTTCATCCTTGACTCGTCGTTTCTCACTCTCTTGATCAGTTCGAGGGAAGCTCTCGAGTCTCTTTCCGCTAGGGCTGTGGCCACGCACTCGACTGCCTTGAGATACATGTCGCGCTCCTTTATTCTGTCAATGAGCATCAGCGCCTTGGATGTGTCTCTGCTGGTCAGGAACTCGACAACCTTCAGCAGGGCCGCCGACTTGTAGTAGTCTTCCTTGATTGACTCACAGAGCTCGACTGCCTTGTCAGTGTCACGTTCGAGCATGAAGACAACGGCTCTGGTCATGAGAGCATACCTGTCCCGCTCATTCTTCATGCCTTGAGCTGCAGAAACGACTCTATAGAGTATCCGCGACGCGGCAGTTGGGTCCTTGCTGCGGACTGTATCGTACAGACCCATTAGCGCCAACACCCTTGTGTCTTGCTCTTGGATTGTCAGAGCCAGTTTCAGAGCGCGTTCTGTGTCACTGTACTTCATACTCTCCACGACCGCAAGCATGGCCTGACTGCGTGAAGGCTCTGAGCGTATCTGTTCTGCAATGAGCGCTGCTTGACTTGCACTGCCAGTTGCGACCATCGCTGCAAGCTGTGCCAAGGCCCTGTCTCTCAAGTCACCCTCCATCATCTCCAATGCCAGCCTTGTAGCATGCTCTGGATTGACCGAGCCCAGAACACGGACAAGTTCGAGCATTGCCCTGTCCTTTATGTCACGCCCATCCCGATCTGTGGTGTCGGTCAGACGGAGCACTTCTAGCGCTCTATTGATGTCGGTCGGTGCAAGACTCACTGCAATAGCTGCTCGTGCTGCGGTTTCGGCCCTCCCACCTATCTCTCTTGCTATCTCCAAGGCCTTCTCAAGGTCTTCCCGACTCAGCTTGGCAAGTACATCTGCAGTCACTTGCGTTCTCTTGGGCGTGTCAAGGCGCAACGCGCTCAGCATCCTCGCCACATCAGCGGGTACGTCATCCGCATGTGCTGCAGCTAGGTCCAAAGCCGCGCTTTCGCTCCTGTCCTGCTCCTGAATCAGTCCTGTAACCCCAACCATCCATTCGAAGTCCTCTGCCGCGAATACAGAGACAAAGTGCGAGATTGTGTCTGTCCTAGTACTGTCATCATCGATAGCTTCGGCGGCCCTCAACAGCTTCATGAACTGGTCCCGTGTCACTGATGCAGGGTCGCGCGACGCAACATCAAGCAGGGCGTTCAGTGCCCTTGCCTTTCCACCGTCTGACGACACCTCCTCCAGAAGCGTGAGTGCTCTGTCCAGATCTTGTTCACCGAGCACACCAATCAGTGCTGCTGTTTCCTCCTCGCGCTGAGCCTCGTCGGGGATTACCGAACACAGTTGGAATGCAGCGTCAAAGTCAGTGTCCTTGACGAATTCGACCAGACTCACCAGTGCCTCGGAGGAGCGTGCGAGACCGGATGAGGACCTGCATGTCGAGAGTACCTGCAGCAGAAGCCTCCGTCCCTCGTCTGGGTCATTCTCCAGAGCTGACTCCACAGTCACTAGGAATGCTTCTCTCATCAAGTGGTCACTGATAATCTCCTTCGCAAGTCCAAATGCTCGGGTGGCATCCTCCATTGCCATCTGGTTGACTAGTGAGAGGAGTGTGCGGTCTCGAATGTCAACTTGCCTTATTGACCTCGCAATCTTCACAGCACCGTCCAAGTCCCTCTCCTTGAGCACATCCACCACCTTCTCAAGAATAATCGCCTGACTGTACTCGTCGGACGCGCTGTGTGCCGCTTCGAGAGCTCTCTCTCGGTCCTGCTCCGCAAGGTTCTGAGCGGCGTCCTGCAGCATTAGGTCTCGCTCGTGTCCAGAAGGCATGGTCAGAACCACATCCAGAGCCCATCCTGCATCACACCTGAGCAGAACACCGACTGTCCACTCTATCACCCATGCGTTCTCCGGGCTGTCTTGTAACGACCTCGCTAGACTCACACCATGTTCCATTGTTTCGATTGCTAGGTCGGGGTTCACCTGAAACATCACTTCTGCCGACTGCACATACCTCCAAGCGCGGTCCGCGGGATTCTGTATCCCAATCAGGGCGCTCTTGAGTTCGAAGACCAAGTCCTGTGCCAGTTCAGAACCAGCATCTAGGCCACGCAGAACGCCAAGCAGCAGTGAGGCCCTCAAGTATGTGTCCTGCGCCAGTCGGGCAGTGGACAGAGCCGCCTCCGCATCAGACCGTGACCACTGCTCAATGACTCGTTCCTTGGCCTGCAGGCGTATTCCTGCGTCTCCTATGCTGTCAGTCAGCACAAACGACTCCATGTAGCTGCCTCCCAGTGGCCTCTCAAGCAGCGCCAGCAGTGTCGTGTCTCTTGATGGGCCTTCAGAGAGACGGATGGTGGCGTCGATAGCTGCTCTGTGCTCTTCCTCTGTCATGTCCCAGACCGAACCCAAATCGGGTCCTGCCTGTGTGGCCTCTATGACCTTGTGTCTGAGGATTGGCTCGCCGCGCTCACCCAGGGTCATCGCCCTCTCAATCAGAAGGTCTCTTGTTTCACACTCGGCATCCGTTCTCTCATCCTCAGGAAGCTCGGACAGCTTTCTGCTCCACGAGTCTAGCATATCAAGCACCACCTCGACTGGGACCATCTCTCGTTCATACATGTCCATCAGAAGTCTCGCTTGGTCTTCCAGAGGCAGTACCGTTGCCCCCTTCCTTACGGCCTGAATCAGCCAGTCCCTCATCTCAACCTTCTTGACCTTGCCTGCTACTTCCAAGCATGACTGTGCCAGAGAGAGGGAGAAGTACGGGTCGGTTGTCGGGAGCACCATCTTGAGGTACTCGGGCCTCTGAGTGCCCCATCCATTGACAATCCTCTCCACCGCTCTGCAGACCACTGCAGCACGCTCAGCGTCACTCTCTTCCGGTCTTCCCTGTTGCTTCCTCGCCGTGACCCTTGATATTATCATGTCTCTCATGTCGTGAGCCGGAGGAGTAGATGCCACGACCAGTGCGAGAGTGTCCACATGCAATCTGTCCATGAATGCGTACAGCAGTCTGAATGGCTTTGCCTTGTTACCAACCTGCATCAGCTTCTCTACTGCCGTGTTGAGCCGGCTGTCATCTCCGACCTTCGACAAATGGCTCACTATCTCATCTTCAGACATGTTCCTTGAGGCTCTCTCGAAGACGACCGCATAGTCCTCGGGTTCCATGATGTTTCCGTACTGTTCCAAGATATCTGACCACTGCATATCCTCCTGTCCCTCTCTCACCACGACTGAGAGGGCAGTACGAGTCGCCTCACCGTCCTTGATGCGCCTCAGGTTACTCAAGATGGTTTCTGGACCCCACAGTGACACACCTCTCTTGAACACCGCCTCAATGCTCTGTGTGTCAAGTCGGTCTGCAAGCCTCGTGAGTATGTACTCAGGGTCCCTGTCACCTGCTCCAGCCATGAGCGACATGACTGCTGCGTTGAGCTTCGAGGGGTCTCTAATCTGCTCTATGATCCCAGTTGCAACCTCAAACGTCCAGACCCGTGGAATGTGTGCAAACAGCTCCACCGGATAGGTTTCCGGCGTTGGGAGCTGCTCCCGGACTATGGCGAAGACCGTGGCCTGAGTGGCAGCGTCCGTTACCGTGAGTTCACCCTTTTCCAAGAGCCGTCCTACAGCCTCGATACCTTTGGATAGGTCTCTGGTAGCCTGTTCGGGGTTCACGATTCGGCTCTCCATCTCGGCAACCAGGATGTCTATGATTTCTCTGTATTCCGCACGAGCGAAGAGGTCATCGATGTCGGCTCTGTTTCCTCGACCTATCATGCCTTACAGTCGCACACTCTTGACTATAACCATATCGTGGAGCTTGGCAGTGTGCGTGGTGTTGTCGTCACACTATGGCGAGTGGTGATGGCTCTCCTCCATGGGACTGGGTAGCGAGAAGGTGAATATCCTCACATATTGAATCCCTGCTAGACCTGAGATCTTGTCAGCCAAGTCTTGAATCTCCTCTCTCTTGCCTTGTATCACTATCACCTCGAAGCAGCGCGAGAGTGTCAGATGTACGTGGATTGTTGAGATCACAGTCGCCCTCGCGGCATGCTGTGCCGCAACCATCTCTGACATGAGTTTCGGTCTGTGCTCATAGACGACGTTCAATGCGGCCCCTAGCACCTCGTCCCCTGACTCCCACTGCGAGTCCGATATATAGAGTCGCATCGCGTCCCTTATCGCCTCCGAACGGCCCACATAGCCTCTTCTCTCAACTATCTCGTCGAACTGGTGCAGGAGATCCTCGGGTATCGAGACCCCAAACCTCTTGAGTTCCAAGTCATGTGCCTCCTAGTGACACGATGTGTGTCAGCCAGTAACACGAATTTACCAGAAGTAACACTTTTATACCTGACGCCGGAGCCTCCCCTTGGAGACTCTGTACTATGCATGTACCTGATGGACTCGTGCCGCTGTGGCTGCTCTCCATTCTGTGGATAGTTGCTATTGTGGCACTGTACTATTC